>NZ_NFKB01000031.1:0-41113 GCF_002160175.1 Faecalibacterium sp. An192 | reverse complement strand
AATCCTTCGCGGCTGGCAGACCGTACTTACGCGACGTGACGCGTGGCTAGTATTCTAGGGCTATGCCCGCATATGAAAAACCCCCGGCTATGCCGGGGGATATTTATTGCATACGGACCCTCCGCCAGGCCCAAAACCTCCGCTCCGGCGCTTTTATTCCTGTTATTCCCGTTTGTTTAGCGGGTTTTTGCGGTATTGTGAAAACAGGCATAAAAAGTCCATATATATCAAACAAAGTCACATATTCGTATAACAACGGAAATCAAATAAAATTTTGTTTTCGGGGCGGTTTTCAGGCCGGCTCCGGCGGCCCGTCTGGGATACATAATCCGCACTTTTTGTACATATGATGCGTTGAAATGCAGTTTTGTGCCACATGCCGCAAAATCCACAGACCAATTTGCTTTTTGTTGTCAAAATCTCCTAAAACTTTTTCTTCAAGCTTGTTTGTTTTTACTATTGCACATAGTTTCACGGCGAGGGTATAATAGGAGACAGAGAGGACACGCCCCTTAGCGTGTGGGGGGCTTGCCCGCACCCGATTTTGTTTTTTGATGAAGGAGAATGCTATTATGAAAATGATTTCTCGCCGCGACTTTCTGAAGGCATCTGCCGTTGTCGGCACGACTGCTGCCCTGACTGCCTGCGGCGGCGGCGATTCCAGCTCTGCTGCTTCGACCGCATCTTCTGCTGCTTCCACTGCTACTTCCGCAGCTTCTGCTGCTGCCGGCAGCGCCAACATCGGCGTCTGCATCTATCAGTTTGCTGATAACTTCATGACCCTGTACCGCGCCGACCTGGAGGAGTACCTCACCGAGCTGGGCTATGGCGTCACCATCATGGACGGCAAGAACGACCAGAACACCCAGACCGAGCAGATCAACACCTTCCTGCAGCAGGGTGTGGACGTCCTGATCATCAACCCGGTCCAGACCACTTCGGCCCAGACCATCGTGGACACCATTTCTCCCTCCGGCATCCCCATCGTCTTCATCAACCGTGAGCCCGACAAGGCTGTTCTGGACAGCTATCCCGACAAGTGCTGCTACGTCGGCGCTGACGCACGTCAGTCCGGTACTTACCAGGGCGAGCTGATCCTGGCCACCGACACCGAGGGCGACATCAACGGCGACGGCGTCATCACTTACATCATGTGCAAGGGCGACCCCGAAAACATCGACGCCCAGTACCGCACCGAGTACTCCATCAAGGCTCTGGAAGACGCCGGCAAGACCGTCAACTGCCTGTATGAGTACCTGGACAACTGGGACCAGACTCTGGCTCAGCAGGACGTGGCCAACGCTCTGGCACAGTTCGGCGATCAGATCGAGGTTGTCTTCTGCAACAACGACGCCATGGCTCTGGGCGCTCTGCAGTCCATCGAGCAGGCTGGCCGCACCGTGGGCACCGACATCTACCTGGTGGGTGTTGACGCTCTGGCTGAGGCTGTCCAGGCTGTTGTCGATGGCCGCATGACCGGCACCGTTCTGAACGATGACGTGGGCCAGGCCACCGCTGCCACCGAAGCCACCAAGATGTACGTCGAGGGCGAGGCTGTGGAGCAGTACTACTGGGTCGACTACGTCAAGGTTACTCCGGAGAACGCTGCAGATTACCTCTGATCCTCCGGCTGCCTGAGCGGAACGAATTGTAAGGAATGAGAGGTGCGTGCGCGGGAGCGGCTTCTTCTCCCCGTACGCACCTTTTCTTGCGGGAATCAAGTGAACAAAAGGAGGCTCTACGGAATGGCAGAGTACCGTCTGGTAATGAAAGACGTCGTCAAGGTCTTCCCCGGCGTCAAAGCTCTGGATCATGCCCGGCTTGAGCTGCGCCCCGGCACGGTTATGGCCCTGATGGGCGAGAACGGCGCCGGCAAATCCACCCTGATGAAATGCATGTTCGGCATTTACAAGATGGACGAGGGCGAGATCGAGTACGATGGACAGAAGGTAACCATCCCCACCCCGCTGGACGCGCTGGAAAAAGGCATCGCCATGGTGCACCAGGAGCTCCAGCCCATCCCGGCCCGGACCGTCGCCGAGAACATCTGGCTGGGCCGCTACCCCACCAAGCGTTTTGGCCCCATCGTCACGGTGGACCACGCCAAAATGTACAAGGACACCAAAGAACTGCTGAATCACCTGAAACTGGATATCAACCCCTACGCCAAGCTGGGCTCCCTGAGCATCGCTCAGATGCAGATGGTGGAAATCGCCAAGGCCGTCTCGGCCAACTGCAAAGTCCTGATTCTGGACGAGCCCACCTCCTCCCTGACCGCCAACGAAGTCGAGTCCCTGTTCCGCATCATGCGTGAGCTGAAGGACCAGGGCGTCGCCCTGGTCTACATCAGCCACAAGATGGACGAGATCAAGGTCATCGCCGACGAAGTCACCATCATGCGCGACGGTCAGTACATCGGCAAGTGGGACGTGGCCAGCATCACCAAGGAAGAGATCATCGCCAAGATGGTGGGCCGCGAACTGTCCAACCAGTATCCCCCGCTGGAGAACCACCCCTCCGACGAGATCATGCTCAAGGTGGAGGATTTCACCTCCATTCATCCCCGCAGCTTCCGCCACTGCAACTTTGAGCTGCACAAGGGCGAGATTCTGGGCGTGGCCGGCCTGGTGGGCGCACAGCGCACCGAGCTGATGGAAGGCATCTTCGGCCTGCGCGCCCACACCACCGGCAGAGTGTGGATCAAGGGCCAGGAGGTCCAGATCAAGCAGCCCCGGGACGCCATCTCCAAGAGCCTGGCTCTGCTGACCGAGGACCGCCGGGCCACCGGCATCATGGGCGTGCTGAGCGTCGCCGACAACATCTCCATCGCCTCCCTCGACGACCTGCGCAAGGGCCCCATCATGCTGGACAACAAGAAGATCCTGGATCTGGTCCAGTCCAACAAAGAGAAAATGGCCATCAAGGTGCCCAGCCCCCGGACCCAGATCAAGAGCCTGTCGGGCGGCAACCAGCAGAAGGTTCTGATCGCCCGCTGGCTGGCCAACAACCCCGACATCCTGATCCTGGACGAGCCCACCCGCGGCATTGACGTCGGCGCCAAGTACGAGATCTACTGCATCATCGCCGAGCTCGCCAAGCAGGGCAAGAGCATCATCATGATCTCCTCCGAAATGAGCGAGATCATCGGTATGTCCAACCGGGTCATGGTCATGTGTGACGGCCGCATCACCGGCTTCATCGACGGCAAGGACGCCACTCAGGAAAACATCATGGCGCTCGCCACCCAGTTTGAGACCGCACCCGACAAGGCCGCGGCCAACCAGTAAATAAGGAGGCAGTCTAATCGTGGAAGCTACCAAGAAATCAACCGGCCGTCTGATTAAGACCTGGCTGGGCAACAATGCCATCATCGTCCTGATGGTCCTCGTTTCTCTCATCGTTGGCATCATCCACCCCAACTTCTTCGGCGCCGCCAACATCATCAACCTGCTGAAGAACGTGTCCATCCGCTACATCATCGCGCTGGGCATTTCGGGCTGTCTGATCACCACCGGCAACGACCTGTCGGCTGGCCGTCTGGCCGGCTTCGCAGCCTGCCTGGCCTGCATCTTCGCCCAGACTTCCGGCGCCGCCGGCAAGTTCTATCCCAACCTGCCCACCCTGCCCACTCCCGTGGTCTTCATCCTGGTGGTTGCCATCTGCGCCGTCGTGGGTCTGTGCAACGGCCTGGTGGTCTCCTACCTGCGGGTTCAGCCCTTCATCGCTACCCTGGGTATGCAGCAGGTGGTCTACGGTATCTGCCTGGTCTACACCGGCGGTACCCCCATCGGCTCTCTGAACAGCGACTTCACCTCTCTGGCATCCAACACCATCATCGGCATCCCCGTCCTGATCTGGATCGCTGTCATCGTGGCTGTCTGCTTCTGGTTCCTGTACAACAAGACCCGTCACGGCAAGTATATGTACGCCATCGGCGGCAACGAGGCCGCTGCTGAGGTGGCCGGCGTCAACGTCGCTGCCACCAAGATCCGCATCTACATCCTGGCCTCCTGCATGTTCGGTCTGGCCGGCTGCCTGCTGGCTGCCAAGTCCGGCGGCGCATCCGTCAACACCGCTATGAGCTACGAGCTGGACGCCATCGCTGCCTGTACCATCGGCGGTGTTTCCACCACCGGCGGCGTCGGCACCGTCCCCGGCATCCTGGTGGGCGTTCTGGTCTTTGAGCTGATGAAGGTCGCTCTGCAGTTCATGAACGTCAACTCTTCCTACACCTACATTGTCCAGGGCCTGGTCATCATCCTGGCTGTCGCCATCGATATCCGCAAGTACCTGGCCAAGAAGTAAGCACCTTTCCCAAGGGACCTTTTGATGATACAGGGGGCTGTCGGAACACCCGGCAGCCCCCTGCTGTATTTTCACTTGCATTTCCGGCCGTCTGCGCTTATACTACGGATAGCAAAAGGAAGGAGGAAACTTCCATGCCCGATCATTCCAATGACCCGTCCCTGTCCGACCGCGAGGCCCAGCTGGCGGCCCGGGAGGCCGCCCTTGCCGCCCGGGAGGCGGAGCTGGAAGCCCGGGAAGCCGAAGCCGCCCGGGCTGCCCAGAGCAGCCCCGCCGAAAAGCAGGGCCTGCTGAACAACGGCGACCCCGGGTTCAAGAACTCCAAGGAAAAGATCTACGATCACTTCCCCCTCAGCGTCCACCAGATGGATATTCTCATCGCCGTCCTGGTGGCCCTCATCGCCATCTTTGTCTTTTTGGGGGTCAACCACATCAGCTTTTTCGGACTGTTCTGACGGGACGGTTCACCCAGAGAAAAACGGAGCCGCACCCCTTGCCGGGTGCGGCTCCGTTTTGTTGTTTCAGGTTTTGGCGTGCGGCAGGTTATCAGACCAGGCCCTGGATCAGGATCACCAGAATCAGCACCGGCAGCACAAACTGGAGGTACCGCTTCAGCAGGATCGAGTCAGGCAGCTTGATGCCCTCGCCGCTGTTGGCCTCGGCGCGGTACTTGTCGTAGCCCCAGCCCCACTTGGACACGCAGAACAGCAGGTAGACCAGAGAGCCCAGAGGCAGCAGCAGGTTGGAAACCAGGAAGTCCTCGATATCGAGGATCTGGCCGCCTGCCGGAGCATTGGGCAGAGGCAGGGAGAAGTACCAGACATTGTAGCCCAGCACGCAGGGCATGCTGGCAATCAGGATGAAGATGCAGCAGATGATGGTGGTTTTCTTCCGGCTCCAGCCGAAGGTATCAATGCTGCTGGAGATAATGTTCTCAAAGACGGCCAGGACGGTGGTAAAGCTGGCAAACATCATGAAGAGGAAGAAAAGCGCACCCCAGATCCGGCCGCCCACCATGTTGACGAACACCCGGGGCAGGGTCTGGAAGATCAGGGACGGGCCTGCATCCGGCTGCACGCCGAAGGCAAAGCAGGCCGGGAAAATAATCAGGCCGCTCATCAGGGCCACAAAGGTGTCCAGGGCGCAGATGCGGATGGCCTCGCCGGGCAGGGTATTGTTCCGGCTCATGTAGCTGCCGAAAATCTCCATGGCGGCAATGCCAAGGCTCAGGGTGAAGAAGGACTGGTTCATGGCCGCAGTAATCACATTGCCCAGACCCACCTCGGCAGCCCGCTCCAGGTCGGGCAGCAGATAGAACTTGAGGCCCTCCGAACCGCCTTCCAGCAGGATGCTGTTGACGGCCAGAATGACGATCAGGGTCAGCAGAGCCAGCATCATCCACTTCGAGATCCGTTCCAGACCCTTCTGCAGGCCGAAGGAGCAAACCAGGAAGCCCGCCACAACGATGATGACCATAAAGATGCTCATTTCCACGGGGTCGCCCAGCATCGAGCTGAACACATCGTTGATCGCATCATTGGGAACCCCGACAAAAGCGCCTGTTGCGAACTTATAGAAGTAATCCAGCATCCAGCCGGACACGGTGGTGTAGTACATCATCAGCAGGCAGCAGCCAATGATGCAGAACCAGCCGTGAATGTGCCACTTGCTCTTTTTGGGCTCGAGGGCCTTGTAGGCCAGCACAGCGCTCTTGCGGCTGGCACGGCCCACCGCCAGCTCCATGGTCAGGACGGGCACGCCCATAATCACCAGGAACAGCAGGTAGAACAGCACGAACACGCCGCCGCCGTTGGCGCCGGCCATCCACGGAAACTTCCAAACGTTTCCTATTCCGATCGCACAGCCCGCACTGACCAGGATGAATCCCAGCCGCGAGCCGAATGTTTCACGTTTCATGTTTTTCCTCCTCTTTATCACGCAGAAATACCTATGCCGACAGGCGGCATGTTCCTATTGTATCCGCCCACCGGCCCAGATGCAAGCCTTGTTCTCAATTTTTTTGAAGCTATCTACAAATTTTTTTAATAGTAAAATCAGGGAACCATCGGTTCCTCTGATAAAGCCCCCCTGCCCTGCCTGCATGACCGTCCCCCGGACGGGGCAACCTAGGATGTATCTGAAAACATCTCCCATTTTGCTCCAAAGCGCAGCTACCCCTTTGGGGCGAAGGGTTCAGCATGTTTGCATTCTCAGATACACCCCAGCAGAAAAAGGAGGGCTGTTTCAACCTATGGAGAAGAAAAAGAAAAAGCACGCCGCCGAAGCTCCGGCGGACGAGGCTCCTGCACCCGGCAGCGGCGAGGACACCGAGCGCCGGGCCTTTGAGCAAAGCCAGATTCAGGAGATGGGCACCGTCAACCTGACCAAAGGCCCCCATGCCATCCACTGCCTGACCGTGATCGGACAGATCGAGGGCCATGTGGAGGCCCCCCAGGGCCAGAAAACCACCAAATACGAACACGTCATCCCCCAGCTGGTGGCCGTCCAGGAGGACCCCGCCATTGAGGGTCTTTTGGTTTTGCTCAACACGGTGGGCGGGGACGTAGAGGCTGGGCTGGCCCTGGCCGAGCTGATCGCCAGCCTGTCCAAACCCACCGCCACCCTGGTGCTGGGGGGCGGGCATTCCATCGGCATTCCCCTGGCGGTGAGTGCCCAGCGCAGTTTCATCGTTCCCACCGCCACCATGACCGTCCACCCGGTCCGCCACTCCGGGATGATTCTGGGGGTGCCCCAGACCATGCGCTGGTTTGAGCAGATGCAGGAGCGGATCACCGGCTTTGTCACCCGCCACAGCCGGATGACCGCCGACCGCTTCAATGAGCTGATGCTCCACACCGGGGAGCTGGTGCTGGACATGGGCACCGTGCTGGACGGCCGCCGCGCCGTGGAGGAGGGGCTCATCGACGAGCTGGGCGGTCTGTCCGACGCCATGCGCTGGCTCTACCGTCAGATCGAATCCTGACCGGGTTTTGGCCTCTGCCGCAGCGCAGAGGCTTTTTCTCTGCTTTCTTTTGGGAAGCAATTTGTCTTGTTTGGGTTAAAACCCATTGATTTTGTCTGTATAAGACAGAGGAATCCCACCAAAATTTAAAATTTTGTCAAAAACATTGACAAGGGTTTGACATTCTCAGCAAATGTCGTATACTTATAGAGAGAAATGTTTCCTTTTTCCTGCCAAGTTATCCAAAATTTCAGGTAAATGCAAGAGGAGGTTCTGCCATGAATCCGTCCGTCAAGGCTTCGGTACCGGTCATCCGGCGCCTGCCCAAATATTACCGCTATCTCCGAGCCCTGAAGGATGCCAACATCACCAGCATCTCTTCCCGAGAGCTGGCTGCCCAGATGGGCACCACCGCCTCCCAGGTCCGTCAGGACTTCAACTGCATCGGCGACGTCAACGGCCGCCAGGGCATCGGCTACTCGGTGGACAACCTGCTGGCCATTCTGGAAGGACTTCTGTTCGGCAACGGCGAGCGTCTGCCCGCCATCCTGTTTGGCTGCGGCCGTCTGGGCACCGCCGTCAGCAGCTTCATTGCCAACAACAACAATGGTTTCAGCCTGATTGCCGCCTTTGACGTCAAGCCCGAACTGATGGGCCAGACCATCAGCGGCATCCCCATCCGCCACCTGGACGATCTGGACGCCTTCTGCGCCGAGCATCACCCCCAGGTCGCGGTCCTCTGCCTGCCCCGCAGCGGCGCCGAGGAAATCAGCGGCCGGCTGGTTCAGCTGGGCATCCGGGGTTACTGGAACTTCTCCCACTACGACCTGTCGGTTCCCTTCCCGGACGCGGTGGTGGAGAACGTCCACCTGGGCGACAGCCTCATGAGTTTGGGCTACCGTCTGCGCAACGGGGACTGACCGCCCTTACTTTTTAAAGTCTCAAATCAAAAGCCTTCGATTTTCTGCATCCAAGATTCTGCCCTGTCCGCCTGTGGCGGGCGGGGCGGCTTTGTGCATACAACGATTTTATAAAAAGGAATTCTATGGCTAAGTTATATTTCCGCTATGGCGCCATGAACAGCGGCAAGAGCACCGCCCTGATGCAGGTGGCCCACAACTACGAAGAACAGGGGATGCGGGTGCTGATCCTCAAACCTCAGGTGGACTCCAAGGGCGGCAGCGACCTGGTCAGCCGGCTGGGCGTTCGCCGGGCCGCCGACCTGCTGATCCTCCCCGGCGACGACGTGTTTGCTGCGGTGGAGGCCGACCGCGCCGCCCACGACGCGCCCCTGGCCTGCGTCCTGTGCGACGAGAGCCAGTTTTTCACCCCGGCCCAGGCGGAGCAGCTGTTTATGGTGACGGTGGACCTGGGGGTCCCCGTCATCTGCTACGGCCTGCGGAGTGATTTCTCCCTCAAGGGGTTCCCTGGCTCCACCCGTCTGATGGAGCTGGCCCACACCATCGAGGAGATGAAAACCATCTGCTCCTGCGGCCGCAAGGCCATCTGCAACGCCCGCAAGGTGGGCGGGAAGTTCGTCTTTGAGGGCGAACAGGTGGCCATCGACATGGAAAACGACGTCCAGTACGTCAGCATGTGCCCCCAGTGCTACTTCCGGGAGCGGCGGGCCTTCTATGCCGCCCGGCGGTGAAATCTTTCTCTTTGCGCCGTTCCAAAGCGAATTTTATTTGTCATCTTTTTCACAAGAATGGTTCTCTTTTCCGGCCCCTTCTTTTCGGCTGTCCGGGCTGCCCCGGCGGCAAAGCGGAAGGGGCCCATCCTTTTCCAGGGCTGCCGGGAGGGCGAAAACCCGCTTTCCCGCACAAATTTTGCCCCCGGTTTACACTGCGCCGCAGCACGTTCCTGCGGCGTTTTATTTTGCCTTTTTCAACTGAAATACCAGTTGTATCCCGGGAAAGTCGCTAATATATCAGTATTTTCAAAAGTTCAGACCCCGTATTTCTGTCAAATTTGTACAAAGCCGTGTTGTGTACAAGTTGCACAACTTTTTGTGGCAAGTTTGGATATTTCGGCAAAGGGTCACAAACAGCCTTCCGCAGCACAGCAAGATATGCGCGTTTTTGGCCGTAAATCCACAATTTGCGTCTTTCTTTTCGCGCAGTTTTTTGCTATCACAATTGTATACAAAGGGGTCCGGTAAAGCCCCTCTAGGAGTTTTGTGTTTTTCAATTTAGGAGGAGAAAAAATGAGCAACGCAATTTCTCGTCGTGACTTCCTGAAGGTCACGGGCGCTGTTGGCGCAGCCGGCCTGCTGGCAGCCTGCGGCGGCAACGGTTCTTCGACTGCCGCTTCCACCGCCACTTCTGTGGCCGCCCCCGCTGAGGGCGACGTCTCCCTGACCATCAGCTGGTGGGGCGGCGACACCCGTCACACCGCTTATCAGGAAGCCATCGCCGCTTTCTCGGAGGAGCACACCAACATCACCGTCAGCCCCACCTTCGCTGCATGGTCCGGCTGGGAGGACACCATGTCCACCAAGTTCGCCGGCGGCGTGGCTGAGGATGTCTGCCAGGTCAACTGGAACTGGCTGTACAACTACTCCAGCAACGGCCAGACCTTCATTGATCTGAACACCGTTTCCGATTACATCGACCTGACCCAGTGGGATGAGGCCCCCCTGAACGCCTGCGTCGTCGCTGGCATGCAGCAGGCTGTCCCCGTCTCCATGACCGGCCGTATCTTCTTCTGGAACATGACCACCTTCAACAAGGCTGGCATCACCGAAGTTCCCAAGACTCTGGACGACCTGTACGCTGCAGGCGAGGCTTTCCAGACCAAGCTGGGCGAGGATTACTACCCCCTGCACCTGGGCGGCTACGACCGTATGATCCTGACCGTCTTCTATCTGGAGTCCATCTACGGCAAGGATTGGGCTGATCCCTCCACCTCCACCCTGAACTACACCGCCGACGAGATCGCCGAGGGCCTGGACTTCATCAAGAGCCTGGTGGACAAGCACGTCATCATGCCCCTGCCCACCTACTACGGCAACAACGGTTCCACCGCTGCCAACCAGTCCAACGAGTGGATCACCGGCAAACTGGCCGGCATCTTCGAGTGGGATTCCGCTGCTTCCAAGTACCGTGACGCTCTGGACACCGACAACCGCGACGGCTTCACCGTGGGCGAGGAGATCCAGTTCGGCGACTACAAGGGCGGCTTCACCAAGGTTTCCATGGGCCTGGCCATCACCAAGACCTGCCAGCACCCCGCCGAGGCTGCCATGCTGATCAACTTCCTGCTGAACGAAGAGGCTGGCGCTTCCATCATGGGTTCCGAGTGCGGCATTCCCGCTTCCAAGTCCGGCCTGGCTGCTGCTGAGTCTGCCGGCGCTGTGGACACCCTGGTCGAGGAGGCCAACAGCAAGGTTCTGGCCTTCTGCTCCTTCCAGCTGGATCCCCTGTTCGAGCACAACAACCTGAAGGCTGACGGCACTGGCATCTACCAGGAAGTCTTCGACACCATCGACTACGACGGTGCTTCGGGCGCAGACGTTGTGGACATCCTGCTGGACGGCATGGAGAGCGTCGGCTACACCATCAACGCCTAAAATTTACGCACAAAGGCTCCTTTTCTAAAAAAGCAGCCCTGCTGTGACAATGCCAAGCGGGGGTACCTGTTTCCCTCATCCGAAGCGGGTATCCCCTTTTTCAGGCCAAGGTCCAAGCTTTTTGCCTGATAGTTTTTCGGTTTGTTGGCATTTTTGCAGCAGGTTGCTGCATGATAACGTAAAATCCTGCCAAAAAGGAGGAATCCCTTGATGAAAGCCAACAATGCGCCTGCGGTCGGGCGCACACCCTTTCAGAAATGGTGCGACAAATACCAGGGCCTGTTTTATCTGATCCCGTGGATCATCGGCTTCGTGGTGTTCAAGGCCATTCCCTTCGGTCAGTCGCTGTTCTACAGCTTCACCGACATGAACTTCTTCTCGGGCATCAGCCAGTACGGCGTGATGAACTACGTGGATGCCTTCACCAACACCCGTATCACCAAGGCCCTGATCACCACCTTCCAGTACTCCTTCATCACGGTGCCCCTGAAGCTGATCTTTGCTTTGTTCATCGCTTACATCCTGAACTTCAACATCAAGTTCGTCAACGCCTTCCGTACCGCCTACTACATCCCCTCGATTCTGGGCGGCTCGGTGGCCATCGCCGTGCTGTGGCGCGCCGTCTTCCGTGACGACGGTCTGATCAACACCCTGATCAAGATGGTCACCTTCGGCGCTTTCGACGGCCCGTCCTGGCTGTCTGACCCCAGCTATGCCCTGTGGGTTATCTGCCTGCTGCGTATCTGGCAGTTCGGTTCGGCCATGGTGCTGTTCCTGGCCGCCCTGAAGGGCGTGCCCGCTGACCTGTACGAAGCCGCCACCATCGACGGCGCAGGCAAGTGGCGCCAGTTCTTCTCCATCACCGTCCCCATGATTACCCCCATCATCTTCTACAACCTGGTCACCCAGATCTGCCAGGCTTTCCAGGAGTTCAACGGACCCTACATCATCACGGGCGGCGGCCCCCGCAATTCCACTACCCTGATCTCCCTGCTGGTTTACCAGTACGCCTTCAAACAGAACGAAATGGGCATGGCCTCCGCTCTGGCCTGGATCATGTTCCTCATCGTCTGCGTGCTGACCATCATCGCCTTCACCAGCCAGAAGAAGTGGGTCTACTACTCGGACGAAAGGTAAGGTGAATGAGTATGGGAATGAAAGCTGCACATCGCATCGCTACCTTCTTCAAGTACTTCGTCCTGATTCTGGTGGGTCTGATTATGATCTATCCCCTGCTGTGGATGGTCAGCGCCACCTTCAAGGACAACAGTGAGATCTTCGCGGGCATCAGCCTGTGGGTCAAGAACCCCACGCTGGATGGTTACCGCAACGCTCTGAACGACTTCGGCGGCTCCATCAACATCCTGCAGGCCATGGTCAACACCTACAGTTACGTCCTGCCCAAGGTCATCTGCACGGTGGTCTCCTCCTGCATCGCCGCCTACGGCTTTGGCCGTTTCGACTTCCCCGGCCGGAAACTGATGTTCAGCGTCATGCTGGCCACCCTGTTCCTGCCCCAGGTGGTTCTGAACGTGCCCCAGTTCCTGCTGTACAACAGCTTCGGCTGGATCAACAGCCCCTTCTATCTGGCAATCTGGGTCCACACCGCTTTCGCGACCGAGACCTACTTTGTCTACCAGCTGATTCAGTTCATGCGCAACGTTCCCCGTGACCTGGACGAGGCTGCCGCCATCGACGGCTGCTCCTCCTTCCAGACCCTGTACCGGGTTATCGTCCCCATGCTGCTGCCCGCGCTGGTTTCCTGCGCGCTGTTCCAGTTCATGTGGAGCTGCAACGACTTCATGGGCCCGCTGCTCTACGTTTCCACCCCCGCCAAGTACCCCATGTCCCTCTTCGTTAAGCTGTCGATGGACGGTGATACCGGCTTCCAGTGGAACCGTATCCTGGCTCTGTCCCTGATCTCCATCCTGCCGCAGCTGATCGTCTTCTTCTGTGCACAGGACCAGTTCGTCGAGGGCATTTCCGCCGGCGCAGTCAAGGGCTAATCCCCCCGCGCCCGGTCACCTGACGACCCACTGAACAAAATCCCCTGTGCCGTGGTCATGGCACAGGGGACTTTTTGTTGGAACCCAAACGTTTTCACTTTTCGCCGCCCCGGTGCACCTTGCGGTACTGCACCGGACTGACCCCCACCTGTTCCCGGAACACCCGCCGGAAATGGGCGGTGGTGGAGAAGCCGGTCTGTTCGGCCACATGGTTGATCCGCAGGTCGGTGTTCTCCAACAGGCGGCGGGCCTCCTCGATGCGGCGCACGTTGATGAAGTCCACGATGGACTGGCCCGTCACCCGGCGAAACAGCCGGCTCAGGTAGTAGGGCGACAGGTAAAACTGTGCCGCCACCCCGCTGAGGTTAAGTTTCTGGCTGTAGTTGGCGTTGAGGTAGGCGCAGATCTTCTCGATGGTCTCGTTGCGCTGCTGGGACGCGCTGCCGCTCTCGTCGGCGGCCTCTTTGCCCACATAGTGGAGCAAAAGAGCCAGGTACAGCCGCCCGGGACAGTCCGGCTCCTGCCAGGCGCCGGCGGCCAGCTCCAGCAGGGTGTGCATCCGGCCCGACCACACCGGGTCTCCCAGCAGCACCACCGGCGCTTTGCTGTTGTCCAGCAGCTGGGCCTTCTGGACCTCGCTCATCATCTCCAGGGGAAACCGGCAGACCAGCAGTTCCGCAGGCCAGCCCCCCGCCGGCTCAAAGTCATAGTCCCGGCGGCCCAGCAGCAGGACGCTGTCCGGCCCGGCGCCCACGCCGTTGCCCGGGATCTGGTTCCAGTACAGCATTCCGCTGCCGCTCAGCACCATGACCAGACAGCCTTCGTTGCTGCTGGCGCTGGCCAGCCGGGCTGTCTGGGTGACCTGAATGGTCCGGACTTCCAGTTTGCCGTCCTGGCTGTTCTTTTTGCCGCCCGGGTCGTTTTTCATCTTGGGTTCCCCTTTCCTGTGTTGTTTTTTCTCATCATAACACACTTTGCCCACACGAAACAATAGTACAAGGATGATTTTCTATGAAACTGACATTGATTCGTTCCATGACCCGCAGCGCCGTCTTTGAGCTGGAGAACGGCCTGTGCTTCCGTCCGGCCGAGCCCTTCGCCGTTCTGCTGGACGGTCAGGAGGTCTACGACGCCTGCAACACCAACGTGTTCTCGGTCTACTCCCTTCTGCCCGGCCATCATTACACCCTCACCGTCCGGGCCAGCGGCGAGGAACTGACCCTGGACTTTGACACCCGGGCCGAGACCTTCTTTGTGGATGCGTCCCGGTACGGCCTGGCGGGCGACGGCGTCACCGACGACACCGCCAAACTGCAGGCCGCCCTGTCCACCTGCCCGGCCGGGGGCACCGTCTATCTGCCGGCGGGCCGCTACCGCTGCGCCAGCCTGTTCCTCAAGAGCCACACCACCCTCTATCTAGAAAAGGGCGCTGTGATTCTGGGCGACAACGACCGCACCCACTACCCCATTCTGCCGGGTGTACTGCCCAGTGAGAACGAGGTGGACGAATACTATCTGACCGGCTGGGAGGGCAACCCCCTGGACAGCATGGCCAGCCTCATCAACGTCACCCAGGCGGAGGACGTCACCATCACCGGCCAGGGTGAGCTGGACGCCGACGCCCAGAACGGCGACTGGTGGCAGGACGCCAAAAAGAAAAAGATTGCCTGGCGTCCCCGGGTGGTCTCCATCACCGACAGCAAATACGTGGTGCTCCACGGCGTGACGGTGAAGAACAGCTACTCCTGGACCATCCACCCCATGTTCTCCACCGGTCTGGATCTGCTGGATTTCAAGATCCGCAACCCCTATGACGCCCCCAACACCGACGGCATCGATCCCGAGAGCTGCGTCAACACCCGGATCATCGGCGTGGACATCCACGTGGGCGACGACTGCATCGCCATGAAGGCCAGCAAGGTCTTTCTGGGAATGAAGCTCCAGAAGAGCTGCAAGCAGACCGTCATCCGCAACTGCCTGCTGGACAAGGGCCACGGCGGCATTGTCATCGGCAGCGAGATGTCGGGCGGCGTCAAGGATATGGTGGTGACCCAGTGCCTGATGGACCACACCGACCGGGGCCTGCGGGTCAAGACCCGCCGGGGCCGCGGCAAAACCGCCGTCATCGACGGGCTGGTGTTCCGCAACGTGGAGATGAAGGGCGTCAAGGCTCCCTTTGTCATCAATATGTTCTACTTCTGTGACCCCGACGGCCACAGCGATTACGTCCAGTGCCGCCAGGCCATGAAGGTGGACGACTACACCCCGCGGCTGGGCAGCCTGACCATGGAGAACATTGTGGCCACCGACGCCCAGTACGCCGGCTGCTACTTTGACGGCCTGCCCGAAATGCCCATCGGGGAAGTCATCATGAAGGACGTGAAGATCACCTTTGATCCCAACGCCGAAGCCGGCCAGGCCGCCATGGCGGACAACCGGCCCCTGGTCAAGAAACTGGCCATTTACGCCGAGAACGTGGAGAAGATCGAGCTGCACAACGTCCAGATCGAAGGATACGAGGGCGAGCGGCTCCAGTTTGCCAATGTAGGCAGCTTTGAGGAGGACTGACAACCATGACGCACCAGGAAATTCTGACCATGCTGGGGGAGTACGTTGACTATCTCATCGCCAACTCCAGCGCCGAAGCCCCTATGTGGAACATTGAGAAGGTCCGCAGCGGCCAGCCCAACAAGTGGAACTACATCGACGGCTGCATGATTACCGCCTGCCTGAGCCTGTACAACACCACCGGGGACAAAAAGTATCTGGACTTCTCCAAGGAGTTCATCGACTGGTTCGTCCAGCCCGACGGCTCCATCCTCACCTATGACCCCAAGGAGTACAACCTGGACAACGTGAACCAGGGCAAAAACCTGTTCATCCTCTACGACATCTTCGGCGAGGAGAAGTACCGCAAGGCCATCGACGTCATCGACAGCCAGCTGCAGACCCAGCCCCGCACCAAGGAGGGGAACTTCTGGCACAAGAACATCTACCCCTGGCAGGTGTGGCTGGACGGCGCCTACATGGCCCAGCCCTTCTACATGGAGTATGAGACCCGCTTCAACAAGATGAGCGGCTGCATCGACAGCTACCATCAGTTCATGAACATCCAGAAGTACATGCGGGACCCCAAGACCGGCCTGTACTACCACGGCTACGACGAGAGCCGCCAGATGTACTGGGCCAACCCGGTGACCGGCTGCAGCCCCAACTTCTGGCTGCGGGCCATGGGCTGGTTCATGGTGGCCATGGTGGACGTGCTGGAGCGGATGGATGAGCAGCTCTACAACGAGTACCGCGGTATCCAGGCCATGCTCAAGCAGACCATCGAGGACATCCACAAGTACCAGGACGAGGAGACCGGCATGTTCTGGCAGGTGATCGACCACGGCGGCGAGGAGGGCAACTATCTGGAAACCAGCGGCACCGCCCTGTTTGCCTATGCGGTCCTCAAGGGCGTCCGGCTGGGCCTGCTGCCCAAGCGGATGACCGCCTGGGCCGAGAAAGCCTTCTACGGCACCTGCGACAAGTACCTGTCCAAGAACCCGGACGGCAGCCTCCAGCTGGACGGCATCTGCCTGGTGGCCGGTCTGGGCGGCGCCCAGCACCGGGACGGCAGCCTGGCCTACTACTACAGTGAGCCGGTGGTCTGCAACGACGCCAAGGGCGTGGGCCCCCTGATCCTGGCCTACACCGAAATGATCGCCGAAAAGAACTAACCTATCCCATCTCCTAAAACAAAACACAAAACAAGGCCCCCGGCCCCGATGGTTTTCCGTCGGGGTCGGGGGTCTGCTCTATCTCATTGCAAGGGGTTGTTTCCGATTTGTGTGCTCAGGAGACCGCTTCCACCATCGCCTCGTCGGGGTAACGGGTGTTTTCCCCTGCCGGGACCGCCTGGTCCGAGGGCTGCACGGTGTTGTCCGATGCAGAGACGCGGTCCGCCGGGGCGGTGCTGGCGGCAGAGTCTGGGCTGTTCTCCTGGTCCAGATTCTGGTCGTCGGTGGCCGGGTAGGCCTCCGCGGCCCAGACCTCGGTCCGCTGGGCCATCTGGTCGGTGGACCAGGCCATCTTGGCGGGGGTGTCCAGGTTCAGTTCCAGGCTGGACTGGCGGTCGGGGCTCACCCACTCGATGTTCACCCGGTCGGGCAGCACGCCCTGGGCCCGGACGGCCTCCATCACACGGGCGCAGTCGGCGGCAAAGGCCTCGGTGCCCTCATAGGGTCCATAGAGGTCGATATCCAGCCAGAACCGCACCCCGGCGCCGTCGATCTCCTCCAGAGTCCGGGGCGCATCCACCCCGAAACGGGTTTCCAGATAGGCGTCCACCCCGTTCAGCTCCACCTGATCCTCCAGGGCCTGGTAGAGGCTGCTCTCGTATGCCTCCCCCAGATCGTCCAGCTGGATGCGCTTGGTAGGGTTGGCCGTCTGCCAGAACAGGGGCAGCAGGGTCAGGCAGAAGGCGCCGCCCATCAGCACCAGGCAGCCCAGCACTGCCAGGAAGTCGTATTTCCACCGGCCGGGATGGGAGGCACACCACAGCACCTCGGCGCCCAGGGCGATGAGGGCCACCGGCGCGCCGATTTTGACCACCAGCAGCCAGTTGAACACCGGCAGGAAGTAATAGCACAAAAAGCAGATGCCCACAGCAATCAGGCACAGGCCCAGGGTGACGCTGCCCACCCGGCGGATGGTGCGGCCGTCCTGGGGCCCAGGGGCGGAAGCCCTGGGCGGGGTATTGGGAGCCGGCCCGGCGGTGCCGGGGGCAGCCTCAGTTTTCTTCTCCGTCATGGCTCTCATCCTCCTTGACGCCGTACTCGCAGAACTCCTCCAGCTGATCGAAGGGGTCGGCCTGAGACGGCTTGTTCCGGGGACCGCGCACCAGCCAGATGCCCAGGGCAATCACGGCCAGGCAGATCACCACGGTGGGGACCTCGTTCATAATGTTGTAGATCACACGGATGATCCAGCTGCTGTTGGTGTTCCAGTACAGTTCCCGCAGGAAGTCCATCACCAGCTCATCGTAGAGGGTGTAGACGCCCACCGCCACCAGGCACCAGCCGAACAGCTTGTGCCGGCGATGCAGCAGCTGATCCAGGGTCACATCGTGGCCCAGGTGGATCAGATAGTCGTCCTCAGGGGGCATATTGGCGCTGAGCATGGCCCGAAGATTGAAGGTGTCGAAAAAGCTGTACATCCACGCCACGCAGCAGATGCACATGGCCGCCGCCACCAGCGGCTGAAACAGCGAACCTATAATCGCGGCCACGCAGCAAATCCCGATCAGGGACAGGCCCCGTTTCATGTAACCCTGGTACATCTGCCCTGCGCCCGGGACAAAGGCAAAGCAGAAGGTAAAGAAACCGTTCTTTTTCATCGTTATCTCTCCCATCAGTTGGTAGTGTTCGCCTCATCGGCGGCGCCGGTCAGGGCATCCCAAAGGCTGCTGACCGCTTCATGGGCTCTGCGAGCCACAGAGGTTTTATCTTCCGGCCGGGGCGGCTCGGTGTAATTGCTCTTGGGGGGCAGCTTGGACGCTGCCGGGGGATCAATCTGCTCCGGCACATAGGCTTCCAGCGAGGAAGCGTTCCGGGCCAGGATCAGCCCCAGGCTGCCGCCCCGCCAGAGGGTCAGCGCCAGCACCGCCGCCACGCCGGCCACCACCATGCGGCCATAGACGTTTTGCATCAGGCGGATCAGGATGGTGCGGCCCACCGGCCGGGACAAATCCCGCGCCGGCTGCTCCAGCGCGCTGCCGGTCAGCAGCGCCGTATAGCGGTCCAGGCACCGGTCGCAAAAGGACAGGTGTTCGGCGGCTTCCAGCCGTCCCAGTTCATCCAGCGTCCCGTCCAGCAGGGCCTGCAGCCCCTCGTCGGTCAGACATCCATCATCTCGAAACAGTTCCATCCTCGGTCCTCCTTTCCTGTTCGATCTCTTGCCGCAGGATTTTCTTCGCCCGCCAAAGCTGGGCGCTCAGCGTTGCTTCCGGCCGGCGGCAGATCCTGGCCGCCTCGGCCGGGGTATATCCCTCCAGCAAACACAGCCGGCAGGGGGTTTTATAGGGCTCCCGCAGATTCAAAATCTTTCGCTCCAGTTCGTCCATGCCTACGCCGGCCAGGGCTTTCGCCTCGGGGCCCTGGTCGGGCGGCGCGCCCGCCAGTGCCATCACTTCGTCGCCGGGGGTGCTCATCTTCCGCACCCAGCCGCTGCGCAGGTGGTCTTTCGCTTTGTTTGCAGCGATACGGGCCAGCCATTGTTTTTCGTAGCCTGCCGGGCACCGGTCTATGGCGCGCCAGGCGGCGAGGAAGGTGTCCTGCGCCAGGTCCTGGGCTGTATCTGCATCCTGGACCAGCTGGAAGCACACGGTATACACAAGCCCCTGATAGGTCTTTACCATGGATGTAAATTCCTGTGCTGTCATATCACTTCTTCCCCGCCTCCTTTCCTTTGGATCTGATGAACGGCCCGTTCTGTCTACTAATACGAGGGATGCCTCTGGTTTTTTTCAGATATCTCAAAAAATTTTTGCAGGCCCCCGGCCCGGCCGGGGCGTTCCGGCCGGCGACTCCCTCCATTTTAAATGATTCTTCGTGTTTTTCCGATGGAATGTGTTCTAAAAATCTGGAAAACATTTCTTTTTCCCGCTACAGAAAAACCCCGAGGGCGGGACGCCTTCGGGGCTTTGGTGTTGGTATGTATGCTTATTCCTGATAGGGCAGCGCGGGGCCGATGTCGGCGGTGCCGATGACCTTGACCCCTTCCCGCTCCATGACGGCGCGGATGGCGTCGGTCAGGCCGGCGCGGCCCAGCTTATCCTGGATGCAGCAGATCAGCTGCCCGTGAAGGCTGGCGATCTCAAAGCCCACCGACGCGCCGTCGGGGGGAACCCAGACTTCAAAATCCCGGATATAGTCGTTGAGGGCGGGGGGGTAATCCCGGTCGGGGCCCAGCGGGTCTCCCAGATAGCTGATCCAGAAATCCGCCGGGAAGTTGCCCATGGTCTCGCCCATGCGGAACACCCGCTGCTTGATCCGCAGGGGCGCCTTGAGGGCGTCCACCCGGCAGACCCAGCCCATCATCTTGGCCATCTGGGTCAGCTGGGCCTCAGGCTGGAGACTGGCGCGCAGGTTGGCGTCGATGTCGGCGGCGATGTCCGCCAGCCGCACCTCCGGGCCGGCGTCCACTCCATGGCGGAAGGAGGCCACACAGTTATAGAAGGCCTCGGGCACACCCAGAGTACGGCGGGTATCGGTGGAATAGCAGTACTCCACCTTTTCCCGCTCCACAAAGGGCTGGATGGAGAGGCTGAGCAGACCCAGCAGGGCGCTGACCGGCTTGACGCCGCAGTTCAGGGCGGCATCCACCAGGCTCTGCTTGTCCAGCCGGATCATGGTCCGGCGCAGCTGGCTCTCCTGAACCGGCACCGGCTCGATCTCGGGCATTCCCTCCTCCCCCGAGGTGGGGTCATAGGCCAGCAGGGCCTGCATATCGTAGGCCGGAGCCGAGCCCAGGGGCGGGCATGCAAAGCCGGTCTGATAGCGCCGGTTGCAGTACTCCATCAGGATGCGGGTCAGGAACCGGGTCACCCCGTGGCCGTCCGCCACAAAGTGATACCAGTCAAAAAAGATGGTGTCCCCTTCATAGGAGACGTTGAACAGATAGCCGCCGGTCTCCTCGGGCATGGCCCGCAGCTCATTGCCGGGGCAGATGGTGAAGGGCTGGTCGTTTTCTTCCAGCCGGACCTCCCGTTTGTCCCGGACCAGCTTCATCTTGAAGTAGTCCGCCTGTTCCAGGGCGGCGTCCACCGCTTCCTGAAGCAGCGCAGGGTCCACGGCGTCCCGCAGGGCGTACTGATACCGGCAGTAGATGGTCTTGGGGCGATAAAAGTACATGGCTCCCTGCAGGAGATACTGGGATACGCGGGTGATGGTTTCCGTCATAAATCAGCCCACCCGTGTGCTCAGATAGTCAATCAGGTCGTTGATGGTGACAAAGCTGCGCAGCTCCTTCTCGGGGATGCGGATGCCAAAGGTCTCCTCCAGGTCGGCCACGATGGTCAGAATCTCCATCGAGGAGAGGTCCAGGTCGTCCATCAGGACGCTGTCCTCGTTCACCTCATCGGGGCTGATCTCGGCCACATCCTCCAGGATACCCACAATCTGTGCCATAATTTCGGTACGGTTCATAGTGATAACTTCCTTTCCATGTTTTCCTTTGATTGATTCCAAACGGCAGGCCCTGATAGTATTTCATCCAGGCCTGGACAGTATGCATTTCAGGTGCGCTGCAGCTTTCCCACAGCGTTGCGGGGCAGGGGCCCCTCGCTGAACTCCACCGCCGTGATCCGCATATACAGCGGCAGGGTGCGGTTCATCTCGGTGACGTAGGCCTGGACGTCGGCCTCTTTGGTCTCGCCGCCTTCGCCGCAGTAGACCAGAGCGCCGATCTTCCCGTTTTCTTCCCGGACCAGGCTCTCGGTGACGGCCTCGCACTGGTTCAGCAGAGCTTCCAGCTCCTCGGGGCTGACGTTCTCGCCGCTGCCCAGGATGATGACGTTTTTCTTGCGTCCGGTGAGGAACACATAGCCCCGCTCATCGATGCGGGCCAGGTCGCCGGTGTGGAGCCAGCCGTCAGCGTCCAGCACCTCGGCGGTGCCCTCGGGGTCCTTATAGTAGCCCATCATAACCGAGTCGCCCCGGATGCACAGTTCGCCGTCCTCCAGCTTGTACTCCCGCTTGGGGTCGCACAGGCCCACCGAATGGATATCGGCGGGGTCCTGGGAGTTGTTCCAGGTGCCGTCGCCCACCGTCTCGGTGAGGCCGTACATCTGGCAGATAAAGAAGCCCGCCTTCACCAGGTCGGACATGGTCTCGGCGTCCATGGAGGCAGCGCCGCAGGTCAGAGCCTTCAGGCTGCCCAGACGGTCCCGGCGGCCCCGCTTCACATCCCGATAGATGCTCTGCAGCAGGACCGGCACCACCGCCATCACCTCGCTGTCCATGGCGGCCAGGTCGCGGTAGAAGTGTTTCAGGTCGTTGCACAGGTTGACGGTGTTGCCCATGATGGCCCAGGAGATGGAACTGGTGAGGGCCGCCACATGGAACATGGGCAGGACCGAGAAGGAACGGAACTTGCTGGTGTCCCAGCCGGTCTGCTTCTGGATGTCCTCAAAGGGCAGGCAGAAGAAGTCCATGGGGGCAAAGAGGTTCCGGTGGCTGATCATGACGCCCTTGCTGCGGCCGGTGGTGCCCGAAGTGAACAGAATCACCGACAAAGCGTCCACGTCCTCGCACTCGCTGCACCGCTCGCTCCACTGGGAGGTCTTGTAGCCGTCCATGGGCAGCAGCTTGTCGCCGTAGGCGGCGGTCAGAGCGGGTTCCCGCTCTGCAAACTCCCCGTCGTGCAGGATGTACACTGGCTCCACCAGGTCGATCTCATACTGGATCTCGTCCCAGTTTTTCTGGAGGTTCAGGGGCACCAGCACCCCGCCGGCCAGCAGAACCGAAAGAAGATTGACCAGATAATCGTAGCCGTTGCGGGCCAGCAGGCAGACTTTCTGTCCCTTGATGTCGGGTTTGCGGTGGAGCAGCAGGCCCGCTGCCCGGCGGATGTCCTGGGCATACTGCCCATAGCAGATGCTCACCACGCCGCCCTTCGCTTCGTCGTAATACTGGATGGCCGTTTTCTCGGCCTGGTCGTCCTCCATATGGTTGACCAGCTGATAGACTGTCGAGATCATTGTCTCTCCTCCTGTCTGTGTGCCCGCCGCCTGGCCCGGGCCTTGGGCAAGATTGTACTTATTATATAGAATCCTCCACCCCATTGCAACCGGAATCCGACATTCTCCGCAGCGGGTCTCGACTTGTAATACAGGTATACCGAAAGGATACCACGTTCCCGCCCTGGTGTCAATGGCGGCCCGGGCCAAGGTTTTCTCCGTTCTCTCTATTTTTTGAAACATTTTTTATGTAAAATGGACAGCGGCCCCGCCCCGGCGCCCGGGCGTTCCGCCGGGGGCCCAAGGCAGGCCGCGCCTTGAGAAAGCCGCCTGCCGCCGTCCTTTTGACCCCGGCTGGAACCCCTTCCCTTGTGTAAATCTTTCCTTTCGCTTGGTCAGGACGAAATTTATGTTATAGTGGATTCCAGGCCGCCCGGCCACCCGGCTGCGAATCGCCTCAAAAAACCGATTCAAATTGACAGCCGGAAGAAAAAGCATTATACTAGATTTGAACAATCTTTGTCTGAAAATCCGGGTATGATGTGTAGAACCTGCCAATCCTTCCTTTTTTCGCCGGGCCTGCTGGAAGGAATTTTATTTCTGCGAGGAGGACCCCTTTGATGAAAGGAACCAAAACGCACACCGTCAACTCCCTCGGGATGTTTGACTTGTTCAAAGGCATAGGCATGGCAACCGTCATCTTTGTCCACACAGCGGAGGCGTATTCGCTGAATTTGGGCAGCGGGCTGTCGGTTTCCAGTTTTCTGCTCTTCATCTACCGCGAAGCCCTGATGTCGGCTTTCTACATTGCCAGCGGCTTCGGCTTCCGCAAGAGGTCGGTGGGCAAATGTGTCCAGCAGCAGCTGCGGGGCATCCTGCCGCCCTTTCTCTACACGGCGCTGGCCACAGCAGGCTTTCATTTGATCCTGCACCACTACTGTTTCGGCTCCTGGCCGGCGGCCATCTCGGAAAGCCAAAAGGTGCTGGCGGGCTTTTTGCTGGGCCTGCCCCACACCTCCACCTATTTCGGTTTCAGCATCTTCTCCTGCGGGCCCATGTGGTACCTGCTGACCATGGCGGTGGGCTGGATCATTCTGGATATCCTGTTCAACGCCTTCCCCGAGCGGTACATACCCTGCGCCGTGGCGGTCACCGCCATTCTGGGCTGGGGTACCTGTCTGGTATGGGAGCTGCCCTTCTGCCTGTCCCAGGGCATGGCTGTGGTCCCCTACCTGTACATCGGCCACATCGCAAAGAAGCGCCGCTGGTTTGACCAGCCCCGTCTGACCTGGCTGTTCCCCTCCGCCATGGTGTGCATGGTGATCTCGGCCGTAGGCGCCCTGGTGTCCGGCACCACCGACAACATGTCCATGGGTGAATGGACCCTGGGCCCGGTGGGCATCTTCATCAACGGCATCATCGGCCTGTGGATCGTCAACCTGTTTGTCCGTCTCAGCGCACGGAGCGAGAACTTCCTGACCCACTTTCTGGAAGCGGTGGGCCGCCGTTCTCTGAA
Source organism: Faecalibacterium sp. An192 (assembly GCF_002160175.1). Lineage (NCBI taxonomy): Bacteria > Bacillati > Bacillota > Clostridia > Eubacteriales > Oscillospiraceae > Faecalibacterium > Faecalibacterium sp. An192. The sequence goes on along the minus strand of NZ_NFKB01000031.1, from coordinate 17,032 downwards.
CATTTTCTGTCTCCACACGGTGGAGCTGACCGCGGTGCCCTGGTATCTGTACGCCGCCCAGTTTGCTTCCAGCCCCATTGTGGGCCTGCTGTCCCAGTACGCCATCCGGTGCAGTTTCATTGCCCTGAGCTGCGTGCTGCTGGAGCTGCGCAAGCGGATCGTCCCGCCCCGGACCAAAAAGGCCCGGATGGAGCGCAGCCGGGCCCGTTTCCAGCGCTATGTGGCCCGCCACTGAGGCCGGCCCTTGCAGCGCCAAATCCACCTGAAATCGAACATCCGTCGTTCCTGACTGTTTCTGCGGCAGGGCCTGCCCCTGGCCGCAGAATTTTTGCATGTCTCCAGACGGCCGGGCAGGGGTCCGGCTTTCCCTTCTGCGGCTTTTTATTCAGCAAAGTGATTCCCGGGCCGCCGGCCCGGACAGACTATGGATATGAGGTGAAGATTCATGCCCCCTGCAACCAAACAGACTCCGGAGGAGCAGATCGCTGAACTGAAAGAACAGCTCTCCCTCTCGGATCAAGGCGTGTCCAAGCTGGCACAGCGGTGCCTGGCGCTGGAGCAGCAGCTTGCCCAGCTGGAAAAGCACGAGTCCTACGACAACATGTCCCTGTTCCGCCTGACCCTTTACTACGACTGTGGCCTGGGCTTTTCGGAGCAAGACACCATTCCCGCGCCGGTGTCGGCCTACTCCGCCGCCAACCACACGGTATCGGCGGTCTTTGAGCTGCCGCGGGAGGCCAAGGCCATCCGTCTGGACCCCGGCGAGCTGCCCTGCTATGTGGTCGGAATGACGATTTCGGACGAGCGGATTCATGCCGCCCCCGTCACCGCCCTCTCCCTCGACGAGGAGAAAACCCTGTTTTTGAATGTGGACCCCCAGTTTTACGCGGAATGCCCGGAGCGTCTGCCTGCCGGAACCAAATTCTCGGTGTCCTACACCTATTACCCCCTTCAGCTGGGGGCCGACGACACCGTCTTTTTTGCCATGCGCCGGGGCATTGAGCAGGTCCAGGACCGGGCAGCCGCGGCCGCAGCCGCTGCCGACGAGCAGCGGGCCCTGGCTGAGAATTTCGGCGAACAGCTGGCCGGCCAGGAGCGCCGGGCCGCCCATCTGGAAGAACAGCTGGCGGCTGCCATCGCGGAAAAAGAACACTTCCGGGTCAGCTATGAAGCGGTGCTGTCCAGCGCCTGCTGGAAACTGACCGCCCCGCTCCGTGCCTTTCTGGGCCGCAAAAAATAAAGGGACGTCCAACGAGGTACCTTATGTTTTCCAGTTACAGTCAATTCCAGCAGTTCCAGCTGGCAAACCAGCCCTACCAGGACACCCAGCGCACCTGGTTGGCGGTCTATGCGCCGGGGCGCTGTGCGGCGCTGACCTGCAGCATGGAGCTGCAGCTCCACCGGAAATTCCGGCTGATCCAGAGCCTGGACGCCCTGCCCCAGGGTCTGGACGGCGTGGTGCTGGCGGCCGAAGATGTGGAATGCCTGAGCACCACCCTGACCTATTTTGCAGCCGCCCTGCAGGACGGCGCTGACCTGGCCTTCTGCGATGCGGTGTTCGGCTTTGAAGGGGACACCCTGGTCTACCGCGCCGCCCATCAGCCCTCCGGCGCCAAGTGCGCCGTGGTCTCCCGGGATCTGCTGCTGCGCTGCCGGGCCCAGGCCCGGGACCCCGACGATCCCGCCGCTTTGCTGCGGCTGGCCTTCCGCCTGGCGGACAAGCCGGCCCACATTCCCCAGGCCCTGCTGCGCTACCGCCGGGAGCCCGACGCCTCCGACCTCTTTTCTGCCGAGGGCAAGCGGGCCCTGCTGCTGAGCCATGTGCTGGACATGACCGGCGCCCCCATCGTTCTGGTGAGCGCGGTGCCGGTCCTCCGCCAGATGGGCTATGAAGTGGTGGTGCTGGGCCCCGGAGACGGCGGTTCCCTGCCCCTGTTTGTGGAGGCGGGCGCCACCGTCATCACCCACCCCGACTGCGTCAGCTCCCCCATGCTGTGGGGGCTGGCCACCTCCGCCGACCTGGTGGTGGCCAACACCATTGTGGAAGTCAAGGCCATCCGCGCCCTGAACGGCGCGCCGGTGCCCATCCTCTGGTGGCTGCACGACGCCTTTGTGGGGTACGGGTACCTGTCCCACCTGATTCCCCGGACCCTGTCCTCCAACATTCGGGTCTGCGCGGTGGGCAGCCATGCCACCGCTGCCATGCATGAGCATCGCCCCGACTTTGAAATCGGCCAGCTGATCTACGGCCTGCCCGACTATGCACAGGACGACTTCGAGCACTACGACATCAGCTTTGCGGGCGGTCTGCCCCTGCTGGTCAGCGTGGGTGCCTTTGAGATCCGGAAAGGCCAGGACCTGCTGGTCCAGGCCATCCGGATGCTGCCCGACGAAACCCGGGCCAAAGCGGCGTTCCTCTTTGTGGGCAAGGGAGCCGACAAGCGGCTGCTGGCCGACGTCAAACAGCTGGCGGCCGACTACCCTTCCAACGTCTTTTATGTCAACCGCCTCACCCGCGGGGAGATCAAGTCCCTGATGGATCAGTGCGCCTGCACCGTGTGCAGCTCCCGGGATGACCCCATGCCCACCTTTGTGACCGAGGGTTTGATCTTCGGCAAGCCGGGCATTGTCTCCGAACATACCGGTACCGCCGGCCTCATCACCGAGGGGGTGGACGGCTTCGTCTACCACAACGACAGCCCCGCCGAGCTGGCCGAGGCCATGACCAAGATGATCGAGAACCCCGGTCTCCCGGCCCGGATGGCTCCCGCCTGCCGCGCCCTCTACCAGCGGTATTATTCCAAGGAGGCCTTTGCCAACACCCTGCGGCAGCAGGTGGAGACCCTTTTGGCCCAGAGCCATCCCGCCGAGCTGTAATATCTCGTCCGAATATTACAAAAATCGTCCACACATACTTTTACAGCCCGGAAGAAGTTCGTGCTTCTCTCCGGGCTGTATTTTTTCTTTCTTCGCGCCGGAGCGGTCTTTTTCCACAAAAATTCCATTCTGTTTATAAACTTTCCCGCCGATGCGTGGTATACTTATCCTGTATTCATCCCGTCCGGATGTCCCATTTTGGAAAGGAGTCTGTCCTCTATGTCATCCCCTCATCCCGCCCAGCCCGACAGCAAACTCTCTCTTCGGCGGGGCCTGCTCTCGGTTTTGACCCTTGTGGCCCTGACCGGCCTGATGTTTTACATCTTCAAGGACCATCTGTCCGAGATCTCTGCCGCCCTCCACAGTCTGACCATCGGCCAGACTGCCCTTTTGCTTCTGCTGGGCCTCACCTATCCCCTCATGGAGGGAATCATCAACCAGCGGGTTCTTTCCAGCCGGGTGCCCAACTATCCTTTCCTCCGGGGTCTGGATTTGTCCTTTCTGGGGGCTTTCGGCAATGTGGTGACCTTCGGCGCAGGCACCATGCCCATGCAGGGCTATGACATCAGCTTGAACGGCCTGGACGTGGGCCCCGGCATCGGCCTGATGACGTTGGAATATGTCTTTCACAAGGGAGCCGTCCTGCTGTATGCGGCGGTGCTGCTGTTGTTCTATGGCCGCTGGCTGCTGGACGCCGATTCGGCCGGGCTGATGCGCTATCTGCTGCCCGCCTGTCTGGTGGTGGCCGTCATCATTCTGGCGCTGGTGCTGGTCTGCACCAGCCGCACCATCCAGAAGCTGGCCTACCGCCTGCTGGGTCTGCTGCCCCGGACCGACAAGTGGCAGGCCCGGCGTCAGAGCTGGACCGCCCAGCTGGACGGCCTGTGCACCGAGAGCCGCCGTCTGCTCCAGAACCGGTTCCTCTGCCTGCAGGTCTTTGCTCTGCAGGTGTGCAAGCTGGCCCTGATGTACACCATCCCCTGGTTCAGCATCCGGTTCATGGGTCTGGCTCCCCTCACCTTCGGACAGGTCCAGACCCTGGCAGCCCTGATGATGCTGCTGTCCAACGCCCTGCCCAACCTGGGCGGCATGGGCTCCATCGAGACGGCCTTCTATCTGATTTTCACCGGCTTTCTGGGGGAAAGCGCCGCCATGTCCGCCCTGGTGGTCTACCGGGCTGCTACCTACTATCTCCCCTTTGTGGTGAGCTGCGTGGGCTTTTTCTTCATCCAGCGGCGCTGGACCCGCGCCCGCCCCAAAAAATCCGGCTGAACCAAACAAAAAGGCGGGCCTCCGGCTGGTCAGACCGGACGACCCGCTTTTTTGTTTTGCCGTGTGGGGCGCGGCTGCGGTGCAAACCAAAAAACCGTCCGCTGCCCCCAGATATAAAGAGAGAATGGAATGGAGGAGTTCTCGTATCAGCAGGAATCCTCGCGCTGTTCCTGCTGAGGCTTCATCGGTTAGTGTTTTCTAACCTCTGTGCCAAAAGGATACCATACCTGTGGGTATCTGTCAATACCCCAGAACAAATTTTCCAAAATTTCTGTCTGGATGTTCCGCACAATCCTTGCCGCGCCGCTCCCCCGGCTTTGTGCAAAGCACCAAGTTTTGTGACCGGGCGACAAATCCTAGTGGTTTCCTCTTGATTTTTCGACGTTTCATGCTATGATAAATAAGGCAGGGACAAACCCACCAACCACAAGATGGTGTGGTCGACCCGTGCCGGGCGGCGCATATGTCGTCAGAAGGGGCTGCCCGTTGGTCAGTGCCCTTTCTATTATTCCGATAAGTTAGTTTATTCTAACTTTCATCTACCCAAATCCTAGAGGAGGCAACCAATGAAGGATTATATGCAGTGGGAAGGCTTTGAGGGCCGCATCTGGAAGGAAGAGGTCAACGTCCGGGACTTTATCCAGAAGAACTACACCCCCTACCACGGGGATGAGAGTTTCCTGGCCGGCCCCACCGAGGCCACCAATCAGCTCTGGGGCGCTCTGCAGAAGCTGCAGAAAGAGGAGCGCGCCAAGGGCGGCGTTCTGGACATGGAGACCGAAGTGGTCAGCAGCCTGACCTCTTACGGCCCCGGCTACATTGACGAGAGCCTGAAGGATCTGGAGCAGATCGTGGGCCTGCAGACCGACAAGCCCCTGAAGCGTGCTTTCATGCCCTACGGCGGCATCAAGATGGCGGAGCAGGCCTGCACCACCTACGGCTACCAGCCCAGCGCCGAGCTGCACAAGATCTTCACCGAGTACGCCCGCACCCACAACCAGGCGGTCTTTGACGCCTACACCCCCGAGATGAAGAAGGCCCGTCACAGCCACATCATCACTGGCCTGCCCGACACCTACGGCCGCGGCCGCATCGTGGGCGACTACCGCCGTGTGGCCCTGTACGGCATTGATTACCTGATCGAGTCCAAGCAGAACGACCTGGCCAACTGCGGCGACGGCACCATGACCGACGACGTCATCCGCCTGCGCGAGGAGCTGGCCCGCCAGATCAGCGCCCTCAAGGGGATGAAGAAGATGGCCGAGATCTACGGCTACGACATCTCCCAGCCCGCCAAGAACGCCAAGGAGGCCTGCCAGTGGCTCTACTTCGGCTACCTGGCCGCCATCAAGACCCAGAACGGCGCTGCCATGAGCGTGGGCCGCATCTCCACCTTCCTGGACATCTACATCCAGCGGGATCTGGACAACGGCATCCTCACCGAGACCCAGGCCCAGGAGCTGATTGACCACATGGTCATGAAGTTCCGCATGGTCAAGTTTGCCCGCATCCCCAGCTACAACCAGCTGTTCTCGGGCGACCCCGTCTGGGCCACCCTGGAGGTGGGCGGCATCGGCATGGATGGCCGCAGCATGGTCACCAAGACCTGCTACCGCTTCCTCCACACCCTGGAGAACATGGGCCCCGCCCCCGAGCCCAACCTGACCGTTCTCTACTCCTCGGCCCTGCCCGAGAACTTCAAGAAGTACGCCGCCAAGGTGTCCATCGACACCAGCTCGGTCCAGTACGAGAACGACGACGTCATGAAGCCGGTCTGGGGCGATGACTACTCCATCTGCTGCTGCGTCTCGGCCACCCAGACCGGCAAGGAAATGCAGTTCTTCGGCGCCCGCGCCAACCTGGCCAAGTGCCTGCTGTACGCCATCAACGGCGGCGTGGACGAGAAGAACGGCGAGCAGGTGGGCCCCGAATACGCCCCCGTCACCGGCGAGTACCTGAACTACGACGAGGTCCTGCCCAAGTTTGTCCGGATGCTGGACTGGCTGGCCGGCCTGTACGTCAACGTGCTGAACCTGATCCAGTACATGCACGACAAGTACTACTATGAGGAAGCCGAGATGGCCCTCATCGACACCGACGTCCGCCGCACCTTTGCCACCGGCATTGCAGGCTTCTCCCACGTCATTGACTCTCTGAGCGCCATCAAGTACGCCAAGGTCAAGACCGTCCGGGACGAGAAGGGCCTGGTGGTGGACTTTGTCACCGAGGGTGACTTCCCCAAGTACGGCAACGACGACGACCGCGCCGACGAGATCGGCGTCTGGCTGCTGCGCACCTTCCTGGAGATGATCAAGAAGCGCCACACCTACCGCAATTCCGAGGCTACCACCTCCATCCTGACCATCACCTCCAACGTGGTCTACGGCAAGTACACCGGCGCCCTGCCCGACGGGCGGAAGGCTTACACTCCCTTCGCCCCCGGCGCCAACCCCAGCTATGGCGCAGAGCAGAACGGCCTGCTGGCCTCTCTGAACTCGGTGGCCAAGCTGCCCTACCACTGGGCACTGGACGGTATTTCCAACACCCAGACCATCAACCCCGACGCCCTGGGCCACAGCGAGGGCGAGCGTGTGGAGAACCTGGTCCAGGTCATGGACGGCTACTTCGACCAGGGTGCACACCACCTGAACGTCAACGTCTTCGGCAAGGAGAAGCTGCTGGACGCCATGGAGCATCCTGAGAAGGAAGAGTACGCCAACTTCACCATCCGCGTCTCGGGCTACGCGGTCAAGTTCATCGACCTGACCCGCGAGCAGCAGCTGGATGTCATCAGCCGCACCTGCCATGCCCGGATGTAATACACAGGGGCTGGTCCACTCCCTGGAGAGCTTCGGCTCGGTGGACGGGCCGGGAGTCCGGTTTGTGGTCTTTCTCCAGGGCTGCAATCTCCGCTGCCGCTACTGCCACAATCCCGAGACCTGGGCCTGCGGCTGTGGCCAGCCCTGGACCGCCGGCGACCTGTTCCAACATGTCTGGCGCTACCGGAACTACTGGGGCAAAAAGGGCGGCATCACCGTCAGCGGCGGAGAGCCGCTGCTCCAGATGGATTTTGTCACCGAACTGTTCCGGCTGGCCCGGGCCAAAAAGGTACATACCGCCATCGACACCGCCGGCGAGCCCTTCCGGCCCGACGACCCCGCCTATCTGGCGGCCTTTGACGCCCTGATGGAGGTCACCAGCCTGGTGATCCTGGATCTGAAGGAAATCGACCCCGAAAAGCACCGCCGTCTGACCGGCAAGTCCAACGAGAACATTCTGGCCATGGCCCGGCACATTGCCGGCCTGGGGGTTCCCCTCTGGATCCGCCATGTGCTGGTTCCCGGCCTCACCGACGACGAGGAAGGACTCCGCCAGACCGGCGCCTTCATCGCCAGCCTGCCCACCGTCCAGCGGGTGGAGGTTCTGCCCTACCACACCCTGGGCCTGTTCAAGTGGCAGAAGCTGGGCATCCCCTATTCCCTCACCGACGCCCAGCCCCCCACCGACGAACAAGTTCGCCGCGCAGAGGAGCTGCTGATGGTGGACCGCTACCCCGGCTGATTTTCAACCATCCCGCCCGGAGCCTGTGCAAAACAGGTTCCGGGCTTTTTTGTGCTCTCCCGCCCCTTTTGCCTTGCCCCGGGGCTCCTTCCATGCTATGATAGGAACAGAACCAACCGGAAAGGAGTCCCCTGCCATGACAAACGAAAAAGTCTACGCCATGCCCTTCGCCAAAGTCTATCCCCTGCTGGTGAACAAGGCGGTCAAAAAAGGCCGCACCGCCGACGAGGTGGACCAGGTCACCAGCTGGCTCACCGGCTACACCCCGGCCCAGATCGCCCAGGCGGTGGAAACCGGAGTCACCTATGGGGACTTCTTCCGCCAGGCCCCCGCCCCCAACCCCAACCGGGAACTGGTCCAGGGGGTGGTCTGCGGGGTGCGGGTGGAGACCATCGAAGACCCTCTCATGCAGGAGATCCGCCGTCTGGACAAGCTGGTGGACGAGCTGGCCAAGGGCCGCCCCATGGAGAAGATTCTCCGTCAGGGGTGAGAGGAGGGCCAGACCATGGATTGGGACACCCTGCACTTTTTTGAACTGCAAAAGGACGCCCTGCCCCTCTACGAGGCCCTGGAGGCCCGCATCCTGGACGAAATCCCCGACGTCCGCATCAAGGTGCAGAAAAGCCAGATTTCCTTTTATAACCGCCACCTGTTCGGCTGCGTCTCCTTCCTGCGGGTAAAAAAGAAGAAAGAGATGCCGCCCTGTTATATTGTGGTAACCGTCGGCCTGGCCCAAAAGCTGGAATCTCCCCGGGTGGCGGTGGCCACAGAGCCCTATCCCGGCCGGTGGACCCATCATATCGTGGTGTCGGCTCCCGACCAGATCGACGACCAGCTGATGGACTGGCTGAAAGAAGCCGCCGCCTTCTCGGCCCAGAAGTAAACAAAAGGAAAAGGCGCGCCGGAATGGCGCGCCTTTTGCGTTTCTGCCCGGCGTCAGCCGAACAGTTTTTTCTTGTTGTGCATGTGAACCGACAAAACCAGGCCCACACAGATATACAGCATGGTTACCGAACTGCCGCCGGCGGAGTAGAAGGGCAGGGTCACGCCGATGACCGGCAGCACCCGCAGGTTCATCCCCACATTGACGGCGATCTGGGCCAGGAAGGCCCCGCCCACGCCGGCACAGATGAAGCTGCCCAGCATATCCTCGCTGCGGGCCCCGATGGCAAAGGTGCGGATCACCAGGGCGATCAGCACCCCCAGCACCACCAGACATCCCACAAAGCCCAGGGCGTTGCCCACCCAGCTGAAAATAAAGTCGTTGTGGGCGTTGGGGACGCTGTAATAGTCCCCGCTGAACAATCCGTTTCCGAACACCCCGCCGGAGCCCAGAGCCACCTCGCCCCGGTCCTGCTGGTAGACAATGTTCTTCCAGACATCCTCGCTGGGGGCCCAGTTGGTCTCGTTTTCGGGGTCGATGACCGCCAGAATCCGGTACCACTGATAGCTCTTGCCGATGCTGTCACTGAGGAACATGAAGGCCGCCGAAATGGCCGCCGTCGCCCCCGCCAGGGCCGCCACAATGTATTTCCAGCTCAGTCCGGCGGAAAACATCATGCAGCAGCCGATGATGCCGTAGATGATGGCGGTGCCGTCATCGCCCTGAACGTGAATCAGGAGAATCGGCGCCGCCAGATGAACCAGAAGCTTTGCCAGCTCCTTGGGCTCATTGATCCGGCTGCGGACGTTGTTCAGGTGCATGGCAAAGGTCAGGATAAAGCTGATCTTGGCCAGCTCGGTGGGCTGGAAGGTAAAACCCGCCAGCTTATACCAGGAATAGTTGTCGGTGTCGCCTGCATTGTATCCAATGGTCAGAGGACCCAGACTCAGATTGTGGATGAACAGGGTGGGCAGCACCAGGCCCCAGGTGAGCACCACATGAAAGGGCCACACCTTCACCAGGCTCCGGTAATCCACCGTAGACAAAATCAGGGCAATGACAATGCCCAGCCCGGCCGACGCGGCCTGAACCATGGCCCGGCGAAAATCGCCGATGCCGGTGATCTGACCTGTGATCTCATCCACCGCAAATCCGCCGCCCTGTTCCGCCGCCCAGGAGGCCAGCATCAGCACCGCCATGGCGCTGCTGAACAGGCAGAAAAACCAAAAGACCTTGTCGGTCCGCTTGGCATAAAGTCGAACGCTTTCCAGCAAAAAAGCACCACCTCTCACAGCAAATCCAACGATTTCAGGCGGCGCTCCCCCGGTCCTGCGGCGTTCCTGCCCGCCAGGGCGCACTGCGCCGCGCGGCCCTGCGCAGCGGCACAGGGCGAAAAAAGTTGATTCTCCATCAGTATACCGCATTTTTCGCTCCCATTCAAGCCGGGCCCCCAGCCAAACTGTGACAGCTTTGCAAAAACAACCCAAAAGCAAAGTTCGATTCTTGACAAAGACTCTGGATGAATCTACAATGGAACCAAGATATTTGGAAATGATTCCTGAATATCCCGAAGGGCCGGATTGACCGGCCCGCTTGATTTGGGAGGACAGAACATGAATTTGAATCGTTCGCACCTCGGACGGCGCGTTTTGTGCGCCGTGTGTGCTCTTACCTTGCTGGTCACCGTGGCCAGCCCGGTCGCCTTTGCGGCCGATGAAGCGGCTGCTTCCGGCACCGCTGAAACCCTGACCCAGGCCGACGCCGCCCAGATGGCGGAGGCGGATGCCGCCGTGGAAGCCCTGGTCCAAAGCGATGCCTACGCCGAAATGGAGCTGGACCAGCGCCAGGAGGCCGCCCAGGCCCAGCTGGACGCTCTGGCGGAGGAAGGCCTGATCCGGGCCGACTCCATCTATTACGATGAAGAAAACGGGATGTACTCCTTCACCTACGACTGCGGTGTTCTGGGCGGCATCCTGCTGACCGACTGGGAGGAAGAGGACGAAACTCTGGTCCAGCTGCCGCTGGATATGCCCGAGGAGCTGGCCGTCAGCCCTCTGGACGAGCAGAACGACACCCTTCCTCTGGGCAACGCCATCATTTACTATGCGTTTGACAACACCGTCAATTCCAGCCGCTACCCCAACTACACCGTGATGCAGGAAAACTGGACCAAGTGGGGCCTGAACACCACCCTGGACACCGAGGTCACCGTCAATGACCTCAAGCACATGGACGACTACGACCTGTGCATCCTCAGCACCCACGGCGCCTACTACACCTACAATTCCGGCTGGCTGTTCCCGCGTCTGTCCACTGCCCCCGTCCTGATCCTGCGGGAGGAGTCCTCTTTCTGGAACGACCTGCGGTATGGCTTTGACCTGCTGACCCATCGGGTCATCAAGGTGAACGGCGTCTACTGCATCACCCCCTCCTTCTTCTCCTCCACCTACCGGGGCGGCCAGCTGAACGGCACCATGGTGTTCTCGGAGGCCTGTGAGTTCTTCGGCGGCAGCAACCAGGTGGATCTGGCCATGTCCAAGGCGCTGCTGGAGGGCGGCGCCAGCGCGGTGGTGGGCTTTGTGAACAACGTCTACACCATCTATTCCCGCAACATCCTCTGGGGCACCGTCAACCAGCTGATTATGGGCAAGAACATTCTGCAGGCTGTGGACTCCGCCGCTGCCACCTACGGCTCCGACGACGTCTATTGGTACCTGTCCCAGGGCGGCACCTCGCCCCACCGCTATGCGGCCTTTGTCCTGGTTCACGGCAACGACCAGGCCACCCTCTACACGCTGGATGAGGGCAGCGCAGCCGCCTAATCCCCCGCCATCCGGGCGGGACGGCCCTTCCGCCGCCCAGCATCGGATTGCACTTTTTGCCGATTTATACTATACTGGATGCAGCGGCTGTGCCTGGCCGCTGCATCTTTGTTTTTGAGGTGACAACATGGCTGAATTCATCACCCGCTCCCCCGAGGAGACCGCCGCGCTGGGCCGCCGCCTGGCCGGTGTTCTCCCCGATGGGGCGATCATCGCCTTTACCGGCGGGCTGGGCGCAGGCAAAACCGCCTTCTGCCGCGGCCTGGCCGAAGGCCTGGGCTGCACCGACCCGGTCAGCAGCCCCACCTTTGCGATTGTCAACTATTACCGGGGCCCCCGCCCCATGGCCCATTTCGACCTCTACCGCATCCACACCGAAAACGACCTGGCCGCCGCCGGCTTCTACGATTATCTGGACCAGGGCGCCATTGTGGCGGCGGAGTGGAGCGAAAACCTGGCCCCTCTGCTGGACCAGGAAAATCCCGTCCGGGTGGACATCCAGCCGCTGGACCCCACCACCCGCCGGATCACCATTGAGGGGGTGCAGCTATGAATATCCTTGCCGTAGACACCGCGGGCAAGACCGCCAGCGTCGCCCTGATGAAGGACGGCCGCCTGCTGTACGAAGCCTTTCTGGACGGCGGACTGACCCACAGCGAGACCCTGCTGCCCATGATCGACACCTGTCTGAAAACCTGCGGGATGAGCTGCGCCGACATTGACCTGTACGGCGTCAACGCCGGACCGGGCAGCTTTACCGGCCTGCGGATCGGCCTGGCCGCCGTCAAGGGCCTGGCCCTGCCCCGCCAGACCCCCTGCGCCCCGGTCTCCACCCTGGAGGCCCTGGCCGCCTGCCATGCCGGCGTGGGAACGGTTCTCTGTGCCCTGGACGCCCGGCGCGGGCAGGTCTATTGCGCCGCCTTTGACCTGGAAACCCACGCCCGCCTGATGGAGGACGACGCCCGGGCCGCCGCCAGCCTTGAGGATTTTGTAAAAAGCTGCAAAAAGCCCCTATTTTTTGTTGGTGACGGGGCCCATCTGTGTTATAATATCTACAGTGAGGCGGAAGGCGTCCTGCCTGTTCCCCCTGCCCTGCGGGGCGGGCACGGGGCAGGGGTGGCCCTGACCGCCCAGCGGATGGCCGAGGCCGGCCTTACCGTCCCGCCGGCGGCCCTGCTGCCCGACTATCATCGGCTCAGCCAGGCCGAGCGGGAACGCGCCGAACGCCTGGCCGCTGCCCAAACTGAACAAGAGTGAGTGAGGTATTTTTCATGGCAAACCCCATCGCGCTCGCTGCCGATCACGGCGGCTTTGAGCTGAAAGAAGCGGTCCGCGCCCATCTGGACGAGGCCGGCATCCCCTACATTGATTTCGGCACCCACAGCACCGACAGCGTGGACTATCCCGATATGGCCGTCCCCGCCTGCGACGCCGTGGTCTCGGGCCAGTGCGACAAGGCGCTGCTGTTCTGCGGCACCGGCGTGGGCATCAGCATGGCCGCCAACAAGGTCAAGGGCATCCGTGCCTGCTGCTGCTCGGACAGCTTCAGCTGCGAGTATACCCGCCGCCACAACGACGCCAACGCCCTGTGCATGGGCGGCCGTGTGGTGGGCCCCGGCCTGGCCTGCCAGCTGGTGGATCTGTTCCTGTCCACCCCCTTTGAGGGCGGCCGGCACAACCGCCGCATCGAAAAGCTGATGGCGCTGGAGCAGCGCTGAGCGGACCCAACATCCTCTGTACCAAACCTTTTAAAGGAGAGTGTATCTATGAACCCGATGATCGTTGAGCATCCCCTGCTGCAGCACAAGATCAGCCTGCTGCGCAACAAGCAGACCGGCACCAAGGAATTCCGCGACCTGGTGGGCGAAATCGCCACCCTGCTGTGCTATGAGGCCACCCGCGACCTGCCGCTGGAAGAAGTCCAGATCGAGACCCCCATCACCATGGCCAAGACCAAGGTCCTGGCAGGCCGCAAGCTGGCTCTGGTGCCCATCCTGCGGGCCGGCATGGGCATGCTGGACGGCATGCTGACCCTGATCCCCGCCGCCAAGGTGGGCTTCATCGGCCTGTACCGCAATGAGGAGACCCTCCAGCCTGTGGAATACTTCTGCAAGCTGCCCGCCGATATCAGCGAGCGCGACGTCCTGGTTCTGGACCCCATGCTGGCCACCGGCGGCAGCGCTGTGGACGCCATCACCATGATTAAGAAGCGCGGCGCCAAGCACATCAAGTTCATCGGCCTGATCGGCGCTCCCGAAGGCGTGGAGGCTCTGCGCACCGCTCACCCCGACGTCCAGATCTACCTGGGCGCCCTGGATGAGTACCTGGATCAGAAGGGCTATATCGTCCCCGGCCTGGGCGACGCCGGCGACCGTATCTACGGCACCAAGTAAAACCCTTCCCCCAAAGACCACAAAACCCCGCTCTGCACAGCTGCAGAACGGGGTTTTTCTTTTTGCTTTTGTGCCGATCCAGGCGCCCTTTTCTCCGCCAGCAGCCAGACTTCTCGTTGAAGCGGGCCGCAGGCCGGGAAACTCGTAAAGCGGTCGGAACCGGATTACCGGCCGCGGCCACCGCCGCCGCCATGGCTGGAACCGCCGCCCATGCCGCCGAAGCCGCCGCCTCCAAAACCACCGCCGCCGAATCCTCCCCCGAATCCGCCGCCATAGGGCGGACGGGGCCCGCGGGGTCCGCGAGGACCACGGGGCGGAGGGGGCGGGGGCATGTGATGATGGTAGTGGTGGTAATAGCGGGGCCCGCGGAACGCGCTGCCCAGACCAAAACCAAAGCAGAAGGGGAACATGCTGTTCAGCAGGGGTCCAAAGACCAGAATCACCATGACCACCAGCAGGGCCAGGGCGATGACGATGGCGCCCACGTTGACAAAGCCGCCCGACTGGGGCACGGCTTCCCCGCTGTTCAGGTCCACGCCGTAGATATCGGCGATGGTGTTGGCGACGGCAGAAGCACAGGTCTCGATGGCCGCATCGTAGTCTTTGGCCACGAAGTCATCTTCCATGGTCTGGGCCAGGGTGCTGGCCTGACGGTCCAGGGTGCTGTTGCGGAACCCATCGCCGTAGGTCACATAGTAGTCGCCGTCGGCATAGAGGGGCGACTCCATCACCAGCAGGATCAAAACGCCGTTGTTTTCGTTCTTGTCGCCGATACCCCAGGTATTGAAGGCCTCCAGCGCATATTCCTCGGTGGAAGCGCTGCCGGTGTACTGGACGGTCAGGACGCCGATCTGTGCGCCCTCGCAGTTGGCCTCCAGCTTGCCGTTCAGCTCGTTCATATAGGCGGTGGTGGACTCTGACAGGACGCCGGCGTCATCCACCACGCACTGGTCGGCCGGCAAGCTGGGCAGGGTGACGGCGGCCGAAGCCGGAACCGCCACCACCGCCACGGCCACCGCAAGGGCGGCTGTGCCGGCGGCAATCTTTTTCCAAAGATGGATCATCCAAACACCTCCAGTTCTTTCACACCGAACAGACCCTTGAGCAGGCTTGCCGGGAAACCGTCGGTGTCGTTTTGGTACGCGGTGATTGCTTCGTTGTAGTGCAGGCTGCCCAGGACAGTGCCGGCGCTGTTGAAGCGGCCGTATTGGGTCTGGACGGCGCCCATGTTCAGGGGATCATCCGCCAGGGCCTGCATTTCACCATACAGCAGGTTGATGGCCGAGTCCAGCGCCTCGTCGGCGTCGTACATCTCCCCCATCCCTGCGGTTCCCTGGGCCACCCGTTCCTGACAGTCCTCAAAGGCATCCAGAGCCTGCTGGGCCGCCGTCACAGCGGCGCTGTCGGCTCCCAGGCCCGGGGTGTTGAGGGCGGTGGTGATGACATTGGCCGCGGTATAGGCCCGCTCGTTCAGCTCATCGCTGAGGGTGTAGCCGTTGTCGGCGGCCACGCCGACGGTATACCAGCTCTTGGCCTCGTTGTAGCGGCTGCGCAGCTTGAAGCCGCCCACACCGACGGCAGACCCCGCCACAATCACCAACGCCAGCAGCAGAGCCGCCGCCCGGGTGCGCAGAGCACCCGGCAGGGCCTTTTCCAGGCCGGCCAGCTTTTTCTGAAAGGGCGTCAAACTGCGGGACGGCGCGTCCTGTTCCACTGTGCGGTAGCTGGACGCGTCAAAGCCTCCGGACGCCGCCTTTTTCGGTTCAAAATCTGCGTTTGCCATATCAGCTGCGGATCTCCATCATCTTCTGTTTCAGCTCGTCCTCGATGCGGGTCAGCTCCTGCTCGGCGGCCTGGCGCTTGCTGCGGCCCTCGGTCTGGATCTTGTTCAGTTCGTCCAGGGTCTCGATCAGGCTCTTGTTGGTCTGCTGCAGGGTCTCGATATCCACCACGCCCCGCTGGCTCTCTTTGGCCGTCTCGATGGTGCCCAGCTTGAGGGCCTCGGCATTCTTCTTGAGCAGGTCATTGGTCATATTGGTGACAGCCCGCTCGGCCTCCATGGCCTGCTGGCTGTGGGCCAGGCCCAGGGCCAGCACCATCTGGTTTTTCCACAGGGGAATGGTGTTCACGATGGTGGACTGAATCTTCTCGGCCATCATGGTGTTATTGTTCTGCAGCAGGCGAATCTGAGGGCCCATCTGCAGGCTGATGTTCCGGGTCAGCTCCAGGTCATAGAGCTTTTTCTCAAACCGCTCGCACTGGTCGGCCAGGTCCCGGGCAGACTGGGCATCCTCGGGCAGACCGTTGCGCTTGGCCTTGTCCATGGCGGCCTGCAGTTCACCGGTCCGTACATCCGCCAGCTTCTTTTTGCCGGCCAGGATATACATGGACAGTTCCTTGAAGTAGGCCATGTTCAGCTCATACATCTTATCCAGCATGGCGATGTCCTTGAGCAGCTGGACCTGATGGTTTTCCAGCATGGACTGGATGCTCTCCACGTTGGTCTCCACCTTGTTGTACTTGGTTTTCATCTGTTCCAGCTGGTTCTGCTTTTTCTTGAAGAAGCCGAAAATCCCCTTTTCCTCCTCGGCGGCGTCAAAGCTCTTGAGCTCGCTGATGAGGTCGGTGATCATGCCGCCCACTTCGCCCAGGTCCTTGGTGGAAACCTTGGCCAGGGCTGCCTCGGAGAAGTCGCCGATCTTTTTCTGGCTGGCGGCGCCGTACTGGAGGACCTGCTGGCTGTTGGTGATGTCGATTTTCGCCGCGAAGTCATCCACCATCTTCTGTTCCTCGGGGGACAGGCGGACTTCCTTCTGTTCCGGTTCCGGCTTTTTTTCTTCCTCCGGCGCGGGGGCGCTCAGGTCCCCGGTGGGGTCCAGGGTCAAGCTGGGGGCGGCGGGCATGTCGAAGTCAAAGTTCAGAGAGTTGTTGTCAGCCATAGCAAGATTCATCCTTTCTCAAAATCATACCGCAATCGTATGGTTCTCAGCTGTTGCAGCGGACATACATTCAATGTTTATGGACCCACGGGGCAAACACAGGCAGGGGCTTTGTGCACGGTCCGCTCCCCCAGCGGGGGAGCTGTCGCCGCAGGCGACAGAGGGGGGACTCCTCTAAACCATGCGGTACCTCCGCATCCCCTTTTTCAGAGCACGCCGCCCATGGTACCGGCCCCCGACCGGGGGCAGCGGCACAGCCGCGGGGGATACCGCTGAGGGCGGGTG
>NZ_NFKB01000030.1:0-43030 GCF_002160175.1 Faecalibacterium sp. An192 | reverse complement strand
TGGCAGACCGCACTTCCATTTTAAGCAAAGGGAGTTTTTCTGTCATCATCATCGACATAAGTCTTTTTTCGAACCACTCGCCTAGCGAGTGGTTTTCGTTATACAAAAATCCCGTCAGAGCGTGCTTTCACGCATCTGACGGGTTTGAACAAGTTACTCCACCGGATAGCCTTCCGAGTCCAAAGGCAGGTCGGTGTAGAGGGCGGTGCTCTCCTCGGTGTAGACGCCGGGTTCTCCGGAGGTCTGCTGGGCCGCGCCCTCCGGGATGGCCACCACTGTCGTGTCCTCCATGGCGGCCATGGCAGCCTGGGCGTCACCCATTCCGGTGACCACCCCCGACGGCTTTGACAGCAGATAGGCCCCGATGGCCTTTTTCTTGTACACCAGCAGCACGCCATAGCGGCTCTCCTCGCCGCTGGAGGCGGAGGGGATCAGGGCCTGCCATTTTTCCACCGTCTTGCCCTTGTAGCGGGACAGGTCCATCCCGCTCTGGCCCACCACCTCGTTGAAGGCCGCGAAACTGTCGTCCCACTTGCGGGGGATCTTGACCTTGTCGGCGGTGATGGACGCCCCGTCCACCTCGATGCCGTAGCCGGTGAACCAGGTCTGAATATCCTGGGCCGACTCAATTTTGCTGCTGGTACCGGCCGCTGTCTCCACGGTCTGGTTGCTGATGTACCGCCCCAGCAGGGCGCTGCACACCACCACCGCGCAGCACATGACGCCCACACCAATGTGGCGCAGCCGCGTCCGGTTCAATGTCACTACAAACATAGTTCCGCCTCCCCTACCCTCTGCCAGGGTGTATCTGACAAAATGCAACGTACTGAGATGCACCCTCAGTCTGGAACAGTGTATGCGCCAAACGGGGAACTTTATGCCACAGAAAAAGCCCCCGCCGGCCCAAAGGGCGGCGGGGGCGGAAGGCAGGGGAAAATTCAGGACTCGGTGGCGATGTCGCTGCCGAAATATTTCTCGGAAATTTCGGTCAGGGTGCCGTCGGCCCGCAGAGCCTCGATGGCCTCGTTGATGGCGGCCAGCAGGGTGTCGGACTCGCCGCCCTTCTTGACCGGGATGCAGACATGGCTGGCGTCCTCGGTCTGGGCCACAATCTTGAAATCGGCATCGGGATGGACGTTCAGATAGTCGTAGAAGGACACGTCGGCGTTGAGGGTAGCGTCCACACGGCCGGACACCAGCATCTGGATGGTCTCATCCAGGGTGTCCACGCCCAGGACCTCGGCGCCGTAGCTCTCGGCCAGGGTCATGTAGGTGCTGGCGATGGAGTTGGCCGTGGTCTTGCCATCTAGGTCCTCAAAGCTGGTAATGTCGGTGTTGTCCGACTTCACCGCCAGAGCGGTGTGGATGTAGGCGTAGGGCTCGGAGAAGTCATAGCTCTTGGCCCGCTCCTCGGTGACCTCCACGCCGTTGCAGACGATGTCGTAGCGGCCGGCGTCCAGGCCGGCGAACAGGCCGTCCCATTCGCCCTCCACATACTCGGGCTCCACCCCGATGTACTGGGCAATGGCCCGGGAGACCTCCACGTCATAGCCCACCAGGGTGTCGGTGTCATCGTGGTAGGTCCAGGGAGACCAGGCGCCCTCCATGGCCACAATCAGGGTGCCCCGCTGGCGGACCGCCTCCAGGCGGTCGGCTGCGCCCGAGGCGGCCCCGGAGGCAGCCCCCGAAGCGGCGGCGCTGCCGGCGGTGGAAGAAGCGTCCGAGCTGCAGCCGGACAGCTGCAGAACCCCTGCGGCGGCCATGACGGCCATCAGGGAAATAAAGGTTTTGCGTTTCATGAAAAAATCCTCTCTGTGTTTGGTTACCGGTTGGCAATGCGGCTCAGGAAGGCGCGGGTGCGCTCCTGCCGCGGGTTGGCAAAGAATGCGGCGGAGGGTGCGGTCTCCACCACCTGTCCGTCCTCCATAAAGACCACCTGGGTGGACACGTCCCGGGCAAAGCCCATCTCGTGGGTCACCACCAGCATGGTCATTCCCTCGGCGGCCAGCTGGCGCATGACGTCCAGTACCTCACCGGTGAGCTCAGGGTCCAGAGCCGAGGTGGGCTCATCGAAATAGATGATCTCGGGGCTGGTGGCCAGGGCCCGGGCAATGGCTACCCGCTGCTGCTGGCCGCCCGACAGCTGATGGGGGTAGTGGCTGCACCGGTCGGCCATTCCCACCTTTTCCAGCATCCGCACCGCGATCTCCTCGGCCTGGGCTTTGGGCATCTTCCGGGCCACGATCAGGCCCTCGGTGACGTTCTGCAGGACGGTCTTGTTGCGGAACAGGTTGTAGCTCTGAAAGACAAAGCCGGTTTTCCGGCGGATGCGGGCAATGTCGGCGTGGGACACCCGGGCCAGGTCAAAGGGCTCCCCGTCAAAGGTGAGACGGCCGCTGTCGGCTTTTTCCAAAAAGTTGATGCACCGCAGCAGGGTGGTTTTGCCCGAGCCGGAGGGGCCCAGAATGGCCACCACCTCGCCCTTTTCCACCGACAGGTCCACCCCTTTGAGGACCTGCAGGTCCCCAAAGGATTTGTGAATGTCATGTACTTCCAGCATCGGCATGGTATCCCCTCCTCAATTAAACCCGTGGGCGTTGAGGTATTTCTCGCCCTGTTTCTGCACCCAGGTCAGGACGGTGCAGAACATCAGATAGATGACGGCCAGCTCACAGTACACCGGCAGGAACTGGTAGGTATAGGACGCCACCCGCTGGGTGGCCATGAACATCTCGGCGACGGTGATATTGGCCGCCAGAGAGGTGTCCTTCACCATGCCGATGAGGGAGTTGGACAAGGGCGGGAAGGCGGTGCGCAGGGCCTGGGGCAGAACGATCCGCCGCATCACCTGCCACCAGGACATGCCCACGCAGTAGCCCGCCTCCAGCTGGCCCGACGGCACCGATTCCAGCGCCGCCCGGATGGTCTCGGCGCAGTAGGCGCCCTCGTTGATGGAGAAGGCGATGACCGCCGTGGGGAAGGCGTCCAGCACGATGCCCATGCTGGGCAGGCCGTAAAAGATGATGAACAGCTGCACCAGCAGCGGAGTGCCGCGGACCACCCAGATATACACCCGGGCCAGCTGGCGGAGCACCGGCACCTGGGCAAACTGCACCAGGGCCACCGCCGCCGCAATCACCAGGGCAAAGGCAAAGGACAGCACCGTCAGCGGGATGGTGACCGCCAGGCCCGGCAGCAGGATGCGGGGGAAGGATTCGATCAGCACCTGAACGGTGCGGTTTTGCAAAAGTGTCTCAAACATCATAGAAACCTTTTCTTTCACAGGACTTTCGGCCCGGCAGGTACAGTCGGGGGCTTACATACTATAGCACCAAACCGGCCGGAAGGCAAATACCTGTCCTGTATATCCTACCATACTTCTAGGGCATAGTCAAAGCCCCCCCGGGCGGGGCTTTTGGCCCTGCCGATCTCCCGCCTCTGTGCCGGGGCGGGAGACTTGGTCCAGGGACGGGCCGGTTGGGTTTCAAACGTTATCCCAGGCAGTTGCCGCAGGGGGTGTAGCCCGCCTGGACGGCCTCCTCATAGCTGGAGAACAGGACCTGGTTGGCGGGGTCCGGCAGATTGGAACAGCTGGGCAGGTGGAACTTCTTGGAGTTGGCGTTGCCGATATAGGCCTGAATGGTCTGGGTGGAGCTGCTCTGCTGGCCGCTGCCGTCGGTCAGGGTGGGGTTCTGCTGCTCGGGGGCGGCGTACTTCTCACTGGAAACGGTGTAGTTGGTCCCGTCGCTGGTGATGGTCACGGTGCCCGCCAGATCGGTGCGCCAGACGTCCACGCCGGCGTCGCGCAGGCGGCTGAGGGTGTTTTCACTGGGATGGCCGTAGCTGTTCCCCTCCCCCACCGAGATGACGCCCACCTCGGGCAGGACGCTGTTCAGAAAGACATAGCCGGTGGAGGTCTCGCTGCCGTGGTGGCCCACCTGGAGCACGTCCACGTCCAGATTGGCCCCCGAGTTCACCAGGTCGCTCTCGGCCTTCTGCTCCATGTCGCCGGTCAGCAGGAAACTGGTCTGGCCGTAGTCAATCCGCAGCACCAGGGAGGTGTCGTTGGTGTCGTCGTACTGGGCCACCGGGCCCAGCACCTGGACAGTGGCGCTGCCCAGCTGCCAGCTGGTGCCCACCGCCGGGATTTCCACATTCAGGCCCTGCTGCTGGGTGTACTTGACAAAATCCTGGAAGCACTGGGTGTCGTTCTGGGTCACGGGAGCATAGACGTGCCCCGCCGGGAACTTGGCCAGCACCGCCGCCAGGCCGCCCACATGGTCCTCATGGGCATGGCTGCAGATGACGTATTCCAGCCGGGTCACGCCGGCGCTCTCCAGATAGGAGACCACCAGGCTGCCGTCGGCCACGTTGCCGCCGTCATACAGCATGCTCTGGCCGTCGCAGGTCACCAGGACGCTGAGGGCCTGGCCCACGTCGATAAAGTTCACCGAAAAGCTGCTGCCCTCGGCCGGGGTCTGGGTCTGGACGGTGCTGGAGGCCGGATAGCCGCCCTCCCCCAGCAGGGCCAGAAGATCCTGGCATCCGGCCAGGCTCAGAGTCAGGGCCGCTGCAAGTGCCAGCGCGGTGAGGCGGCGCAGCAGCCGCCCGGTGATGGTGTTTGGTTTCTTCATTTCTTACCCTTGCGGGGCCCGGCCCCGCCCTCCTTTTTGGTGGTCTTTTTGGGGGCGGTGCGGGGTGCAAAGCGGGCCCCTGGCACCGGCTTGCGGCCGGCGGGCTTTTCCTCCCGGCCGGCGCCCTTGGGATGCACGGTATAGCTGCCGTCCGGGTGGATGGTGACGTCCCGGGCCTGGGTCTGTTTGGCGCTGCGCTGCACCGCACGGCGTCCCGCCGCCGGCACCAGCAGGGGGATCAGGTCCTCCCGATGGGTCATCTTGAGGGCCTTGATGACCTTCTCGGCGTTGCGGGGCTCATAGTACTGGAGCAGCGCCCGCTGGAGGGCCTTGCCCTCGGCGGTCTTTTCCACAAAGACCGGCTTGAGGGTGTAGGGGTCCAGGCCGGTATAGAACATGCAGGTGCTGACGGTGCCCGGGGTGGGGTAGAAATCCTGCACCTGTTCGGGCCGCATATGGTTCTTGTACAGGTACTCGGCCAGGTAGACCGCGTCCTTCAGGGTGCTGCCCGGGTGGCTGGACATCAGGTAGGGCACCAGGTACTGTTTCTTCCCTGCCCTGCGGCTCAGCTCATAGAACTTGTCCTTGAACTTGTTGAACACCTCGATGGGGGGCTTGCCCATATAGGCCAGGGTGTTGGGGGCGCAGTGCTCGGGGGCCACCTTCAGCTGGCCCGACACATGGTACTCCACCAGTTCCTTGAAGAAGGTGTCGTCGGGGTCGGCCATCAGGTAGTCAAACCGGATGCCGCTGCGGACAAAGACCTTCTTGACCCCCGGCAGCTCCCGCACCCGGCGCAGGATGTTCAGGTAGTCGCTGTGGTCCACAATCAGGTGGGGGCAGGTCTGGGGAGCCAGGCAGTGCTTGCCGCCGGTGCACATTCCCTTCTTCATCTGCTGGCCGCAGGAGGGGAAGCGGAAGTTGGCGGTGGGGCCGCCCACGTCGTGGATATAGCCCTTAAAGTCGGGCTCATGGGTCATCCGCTCGGCCTCGGCCACAATGCTGTCGGCGCTGCGGCTGGTGACCCGCCGGCCCTGATGGAGCTGGATGGCGCAGAAGTTGCATCCGCCGAAGCAGCCCCGGTTCTGGATGATGGAGAACTGCACCTCCCGGATGGCGGGCACCCCGCCCATGGGCTCGTAGATGGGGTGATAGCGGCGGGTATAGGGCAGGGCGTAGACCTTGTCCAGCTCCCAGCGGACCAGGGGTTTGGCGGGCAGGTTCTGGACCAGGTATTTCTCGCTCTGCTTCTGGACGATGATCTGGCCGCTGACCACATCCTGGTTGTCCATCTGGATGCGGCAGGCCTTGGCATAGGCCACCTTGTCCGAGGCCACCTTTTTGTAGCCGGCGCACTCCACATAGTGGGCGGGCAGGTGGTCAAAGTCGGTCATATAGCAGGTGCCGTCCACGTCGGTGATGGTGTCGATGGACTCCCCGGCCGCCAGGCGGCGGGCAATCTCCACCGTCTGGTGCTCGCCCATGCCGAAGCTGATGAGGTCGGCCCCCGAGTCCTCGGCGATGCTGGGCAGGACGGTGTCCAGCCAGTAGTCGTAGTGGGCGAACCGCCGCAGAGAGGCCTCCAGGCCGCCCAGAATCACCGGCAGGTCGGGGTAGGCCTCTTTGGCCAGGCGGGTGTAGACGGTGGCGCTGCGGTCGGGACGGCCGCCGGCCTTGCCGCCGGGAGAATATTCATCCTCGGCCCGGGGGATCTTGGCCACCGAATAGTGGCTGACCATGCTGTCCACGTTGCCGCCGCCGATGAAAAAGCCGTACTTGGGTTTGCCGAACCGCTTGAAGTCCTCACAGTCGGTGTAGCGGGGCTGGGCCAGCACGCCCACCCGGTAGCCCTCGGCCTCCAGCAGCCGGCTGATGATGGCGGTGCCAAAGCTGGGGTGGTCCACATAGGCGTCGCCGCCCACCACCACAAAGTCCAGCTGATCCCAGCCGCGCTTTTCCATGTCCTCCCGGCAGATGGGCAGGAACTCGGTGTATTCCGGATATCCGGCTGTCGTTGTATTGCTCATAGTTTTCCTCACTGGTTATGGGTGGATCTGAGAACGCAAACACGCCGGACCCTTCGTCCCAAAGATGCAGCTGCAAGGCGCAGGAGCGCCGCACTCCTTTGTGGAATGCAAGCGACTGCAACGCGGCAGATGCGCTTTGGGGCAGAATGAGACAGCGTGGAGGTGTTTTCAGATACACCTTAGGGGTTGTCGGGCTGGTTGAGATTCATTTCCAGCCACTGCTGCCGGCTGATGAGAACCGCACGGGGCTTGGCGCCCTCGTAGGGACCGATGATCCCCTTCTGTTCCATCTCGTCCATGATGCGGGCGGCCCGGGCATAGCCCAGTTTGCACCGCCGCTGCAGCAGGCTGGTGGAGGCCTGGCCGGCGTCGATGACCACCTCCACGGCGGCCTTCAGCATGGGATCGTCGGCCTCGCCGCCGTCCTCATCGTGGTCCTTGCCGTTCTTGTCCTGGATGGTGTGCTCCTCCATGGCCTGGATCATGGCCTCGTCGTACTGGACGGTGCCCGAGGCCTTGATGAAGGTCAGCACCCGGCTGATCTCCTCATCCTTGACGTAGGTGCCCTGGATGCGGATGGGCTTGGGTGCGCCCACCGGCATGAACAGCATATCGCCCATGCCCAGCAGTTTCTCGGCGCCGGCGCCGTCCAGAATGGTCCGGCTGTCCACCTGGCTGGACACCGCAAAGGCGATGCGGCTGGGGACGTTGGCCTTGATCAGGCCGGTGATGACGTCCACGCTGGGACGCTGGGTGGCCACAATCAGGTGCATGCCGGCGGCACGGGCCTTCTGGGCAATGCGGCAGATGGAGTCCTCCACGTCCTTGCCCACCACCATCATCAGGTCAGCCAGCTCGTCGATGATGATGGCAATGTAGGGCAGCTTCTCCAGCATGGGGTCCTCGGCCGCCAGCTTGTTGAAGGTCTTGATGTCGCGGACGTTGTTGTCCGCAAAGAGGCGGTACCGCCGCTCCATCTCGGCCACCGCCGAGCTCAGCGCGCCGGCGGCCTTCTTGGGCTCGGTGATGACCGGCATCAGCAGATGGGGGATGCCGTTGTACTCGGCCAGTTCCACCACCTTGGGGTCAATCAGGATCAGCTTCACGTCCTCCGGGCCCGAGCGGAACACCAGGCTC
Source organism: Faecalibacterium sp. An192 (assembly GCF_002160175.1). Classification (NCBI taxonomy): domain Bacteria; kingdom Bacillati; phylum Bacillota; class Clostridia; order Eubacteriales; family Oscillospiraceae; genus Faecalibacterium; species Faecalibacterium sp. An192. The sequence continues at coordinate 35,232 of NZ_NFKB01000030.1, read as the reverse complement.
ATGATGATGCTGTTGACACAGACCGACTTACCGCTGCCGGTGCTGCCTGCAATGAGCAGGTGGGGCATCTTGCACAGGTCGGCCACCTGGGCCACGCCGGCAATGTCCTTGCCCAGGGCGATGGTCAGGGGGCTGGTCATGTGGCGGAAGCTCTGGCTCTCGAAGATGCTGCGGATGCTGACCGCCGCCCGCTTGCGGTTGGGCACCTCAATGCCCACCGCCGGCTTGCCGGGGATGGGGGCCTCCATGCGGATGTCCGCCACCGCCAGGTTCAGGGCCAGGTCGTCGGCCAGGGAGGTGATGCGGCTGATTTTCACGCCGGCCATGGGCTGCACCTCATACCGGGTGACCGCCGGGCCGCGGGAAATATCCAGCACCCGGGTCTTGACGCCGAAGCTCTCCAGGGTATCCACCAGCTTCTGGGCGTTGGCCTGCAGCTCGCTCTGGGCGCCCTCGTTGGTCTCCTCGGCAGGCTTGTCAAACAGCTCGATGGGCGGATACTCATAGGCCGCCGGGACCGTGCTCTCCTCGGGAGCCGGGGCGGAAGCCGCCGCGGCCTGTTCCGCGTCGGCGGGCTTTTCCATGGCGGCCGCTGCCAGGGTGGCAATGTCGCCGGAGTCGCCGGCGGCATCCTCCTCCACCCGAATCCATCCGTCTTCCTCCTCAGCCGGGGCAGAGGCGGGAGCAGGAGCCGCCGGGGAAACTGCGGCGGGGGGCGGGGTTACCGGCGACACGGTGGACACCGGCGGAACCGGCGTCACAGGCGCTGCGGCGGGGGTCACATCGGCCTGGAAGGGCACATGCAGGCCCGCGGTTCCCTCGTCCTTGTCCTGGTCGTAGAAAGCCGCATGATGCGCCCGGACCGCAGGGTCCGTCGTGGACGGACGCAGGGGGTTGAGGCCAAAGGTTCCGCCCGGCCCGGTGATGATGGGCTCGATGGGCTCGCTGCCGCCGTCCGACACCGCCGCCGGGTCGGGGCCCAGGTCGATGTCGAAGGGGGCCCGGGGATGGCTCACCGCCGCCGACTGCAGGGGCGTCTCGGGCTTGGGGTCAGGCTCCTGGGTGTTGCCGTCCTCGTCGGGCAGACGGCCCTTGCCCAGAATGTTGGACAGCCAGGCCGGCATTCCCAGATGGAACCCCGGTTCGGGCTCCAGGTCATCGTCGGGGCCGGTGTCGTCGATGAGGTAGTCGTCCCCGTCCTCCAGGGCTTCCTCGGCCTCGGCGGCGGCTTCCGCCTCCGCCTTGGCCGCCAGGCGGGCGGCCCGGCGCTCCTCATGGGCGGCGCGGCCGTCGGCATAGACGGCCAGGCCCTTTTCCCGGGCTCCGCCCAGCGCCGCCGACAGCCACTGCCAAATGTCGGCGGGGGTCACGTCAAAGATATAGCAGCTGGCGCAGATGGCCAGCGCCGCCACAATCAGATTGGCCGCGGGACGTCCGCACAGCAGCAGCAGGGTGCCGCCCAGCAGCCCGCCCATGGAGCCGCCGCCAAACCATGCGTTGACGCCGTTGTCGTAGCAGGCAATCCCCATCTGCAGGACCGTCATGCCCTGGGTGGGGATGTCCGAAAAGACCACCGCCGCGCCGCTCAAAAACACCAGGCCCAGCAGCAGTTTGGCTATGCAGCCCAGCACCGGCTCGTCCCGGGCGGTCAGCACCGCCATATAACAGACCGCCGGACCCAGCACAAAGCTGCCGGCCCCAAACAGGCCAAACAGTATATCGTGGGCGGTGTGCCACACCGACTGTCCATCCACAAAGGCCAGCAATAAGAGCAGGATCCCTCCAAACAGGGTGATGCTGCTGGCCAGCAGGCGGCGCTGGGTCTCCTGCCTGGCCCGGGCATTTTTGCCCCGGGCGCCGGATTTTCGTTTCTTTCTCGCCATTGATTCCCTGTACCTCTCAGCAAAAAATCTCATAGGTCCTTTTATTGTATCACGGGCGGAACAAAATGGCAAACCTGCGGCGGCAGACGGCTTTTTTCGCGTCGGATTCCCAAAAGAAAATCCGGGCCCGCCCCGAAACAGGGCAAGTCCGGATTGGTCCGAACGTCATGGGGTTTTGTGCAGCCGGCGGGCCGCCAGGGCCCGCATTTCATCCAGCGGGCCGCGGTTGAACCGGGCGGACAGAACCCCATAGGACACCACCCCTACCCCCATCTGGACCCCCAGCAGGGGCAGCGGTTCCAGCGGCAGACGGCCCGCCAGTCCGGCCAGAACTCCCATCAGGGCCGAGACCGCCAGCGAGGGCAGGATATCCTCCATCTGCCGGCCCAGCCGGTACCCCACATACCGGCTGGAAGCCGCCATAAAGCCCGCCAGGCTCACCAGGGTCACCAGCAGGTTTCCCAGCGCCATCAGGAGGATGCTGTGGAACCAGAAAGCTGCCGCCAGCACCGTGGCCACCGCCGTCAGGTTCACCGCCCCAATGATCCGCAGCGGGGCTGCCTCCCGCCCCACCGCCAGCAGGATTTTGTGGCAGCAGGTTTCCAGGGGCCGGGTCAAACAGGATGCGCAGAAAATCTGCAGAAAGGGCACGCAGGGCAGCCACTTGTCGGTCAGGACCACCCGCACGAAATTTTCAGCCACCGCCGCAAATCCCACCAGCATCGGCCCCAGCAGAAACATCCCCATCCGGATGGACCGCCGCAGCATCCCCAGCAAAGCCTCCGGGTCATCCTGCACCCGGGCATAGGCGGGCAGCATGACGCTGTTGATGGAGCTGTTCACATTGTCCACCAGCAGGGCGGGATACTTGCTCCCCTGGTCGTAAAAGGCCAGCTCGGCCGAGCCGAAGACTTTTCCCACAATCAGGCTGCGGCCGTTCTGCTGCAGGCCGGGCACCAGATCGGCGGCCAGGACCTTCCAGCCAAAGGAGACGATGTACCGGGCCCGGGCCGGGCAGAACTGGAACCGGGGCCGCCACCGGCCCACCGCCAGCAAAACGCCTGCATGGACGGTGAGATTGGACAGAGATTGAATCACCAGTGCCCAGACGCCCAAACCGCCCAGCGCCGCCGCCACCCCCGCCACCCCGGACAGAACCGTCCCCAGAAGGGAGGCGGCAAAGTACCGGCGGAACACCATCTCCCGCTGGACGCCGGCCCGCTGGATGTTGTTGAGGGCGGCCAATATCAGCCGCAGGCCCATCACCCGCATCACCGCCGTCAGGGCGGGCAGGCCGTAAAACCGGCCGATGGCGGGGGCCGCCCAGAACAGCAGGCCGTACAGCACCGCCGCCAGGCCCAGGCTCAGCCAAAAGGCAGTGTTGAAATCGGCGGGGCCGGCGTCGGGTTTGCGCACCACGGCGGTGCCCAGGCCGCTGGTCACAAAGATATTGCACAGGCTGACAAACACCGTCACCACCGAGATCATCCCGTAGTCGGCGGGGTCCAGCAGCCGGGCCAGCAGCATGGCCACCAGCGTGGCCACCGCCTGGGCCGACATCCGCTCCCCAAAGGACCAGAACAGCCCGGACGCAATGCCGTCCCCGCGGCGGGGACTGTCTTTTGCCATGGCTGCCCCCTCCCTTACGCCTTGTTCCGCCAGCGGAACAGAAAGATCCGCCGCACCAGAGCGCAGGGCAGCAGGAACAGCAGCCCGGTGAGCAGCCAGTCCCCGGCCATCCCCGGGTCCGCATCCCGCCGGCAGAAAGCCGCCCAGGCCTCCCGGCGGCGCCCGTCGATGAGGTAATGGCGGACCCGCCGCACCTCAAACCAGGCCATCACCCGGGCTAGGCTGGCCCGGCGTTCCGGGGTCAGGGCCGGGTCCTCCGCCAGAGCTCTGGCCTCCTCAAAGAAATACCAGTCGGGGTCAAAGGACTGAACCCGGGTTGCAGTGCTCTGGGCCTTGTTGTACAGGACGGTCCGCCGGGCGCAGAGGACTGCCGGCGCGGCGGCAGCGATCCGGAGGGTGAGGCCCAGGTCCTCCCCTATGCGGCACCCCACCCGGAACCCGCCCGCCTGGCGGGCCATATCGGCCCGGACGCAGGTGGAGCTGAGAGCAAAGCATTTGGCCCGCTTGTCCGCCCTGTAGGCTTCCAGGAAGTTTTCCAGATACAGGGTCTTGGGCTTGCCCTCAAAAAATCCGGCGGTGTTTCCCGTCCGGCCATCGTGGAAGCGGATATCGCAGGCCGTCCCCAGCAGGCCCGCCTTTGGATAAATCCGGATCATCTGTTCCAGGGTGGTCAGATGGTCGGGATACCACCAATCGTCCGCATCCAGAAAGGCCAGATACTCCCCCCGGGCCGCCGCCATGGCGGCATTGCGGGCGGCGGAAACACCGGCATTCTCCTGGTGCAGAACCCGTATGCGGGGGTCCCGGGCGGCAAACTGTTCCAGAATGGCCCGGGTCCCGTCCCGGGAGCCGTCGTCCACGGCCACAATCTCCCACCGGGGGCTGGTCTGGTCCAGCACGCTCTGCACCGCCCGGGCGATAAACGCCTCCCCGTTATACACCGGCATCACCACCGAAATCATGGGCGTCTCCTCCTTCCCCACCCTGCTCCACCGCCCGGAGAATCCGGTCAAAGCAGGCTATGTCCTCCTGGTTGGAATAGCTGCGGCGGCGCAGCGCCTCCCGCGCCCGGTCAAGCTTTTCCGGGTGAAGCACCAGGTCCCGCAGGCCCTGATAAAGGGCCTGGTCCTGGTTTTCCAGTATAAACCCGTCCACCCCGTCTTCCACCTGCTCGGCGGCGGAGGCGTACCGGGTCACCACCGGCGGCAGGCCCAGAATCTGGGCCTCGGTCACCGCCACCGGCCGGCCCTCGTTGCGGGAGGGCAGCAAAAAGGCGTCAAACAGGGGCAGGTAAGGCAATGGATTTTCCAGGGCCCCCACCGGGTACACCACCTGTTCCAGGCCCCGGTCCGCGATCATCTGCCGGAACCGGGGCAGATCGTCCCCTTTGCCGATGACCAGCCACCGCACTCGCTCCAAAAGCCCTTCCTCCCGCAGACGGACCAAAGCGTCTAGCACCCGGTCCAGCCCTTTGGTGGCAAAATAAATCCGGGCCACCGTCACCAGGTTCAGACCCGGGCGCGCCAGCTCAAAGGGCAGCCGGGGCCGGTAGGCCCGGGCCCGGGCTTCCACCTGTTCCCGGGTCAGGATGTTGGGCATGAAAAAGCACCGGGATCGGTACGCCGGGTGCAGGGCGGCGAATTTCTTTTGGCATTCCCGGCTGACAAATATCAGGCCGTCCGCCCGGTCAAAGTACTTTTTGTCCCATTCAAAGCGGTAGCCGATGGCGTGGTAATCGTTGTGGTGCCATACCAGTTTTTTGTCCGCCCGGACATACCGCATGGTGTAATAAAAAGGGCCAGCCCAGCTCAAAGGCCAGGGCGGCGTCGTACTTCTGGTTCAGACGGCGGGCATAGCGGCACGACCGCCGGGAAAACAGCTGCCAGGCCATCAGCTCATTGTGTTTTGCCCGGATCAGGTACCGGGCTCCCAGATACCCGGCCAGATAGGCCGGGTCCAGAAACCGGGCCGGACAGAGCCGGTTTTCCCGGGCCGGGGGCAGAACCCGCACCTCGGGCCGGATGCCTTCCACCGGGCCCCGCAGCTCATAAAACAGCAGGTCCACCTGATACCGGCGGAGGTCCAGGCTGTTGACAAAGTTCACCAGGGCGGTCATGGCCCCGCCGATGTGGTTGTGAGAAAAGACCACCAGAAGCCTTTTCTTTTTGTGTTCGGGTCGCTCCATCCTCTCGCCTCCTGTCCCGGGTTTGAACGCTCTCTTTTTCGCTGGCGGCAGGGTCACAGATAGTCCCGATAGCTTTTCTCGGTGTCCCACACAATCTCCCCCAGTTTCAAGTCGTGGCCCTTCCGCTGGTCTTCCGGCGGGAGGAGCCAGTAATCCCCGAACATGGCCGCCAGAAAGGCGTCCGGGTCCGCCGGGAGGGGGTATTCCCGCCCTTCAAAGATGCCGCTGCACCGGGCTCCCTCGATCCAGCTGCGCTTTAAAAATTTCCCGCCCCGGCACAGGGCAAAGACGTCCTCGCCTTCCGCCTGATGCCGTTTCAGACCCTCCAGGAGCCACAGGGCCGCCCGCTGCCGCCATGCAACCGGCAGGCGGCGGATCAAACGGCTGAGCCATTTGACCTTTTTCTCACAGAAGGTCAGGGTGACCCCCAGCAGACGCTTGGCCCCCAGAAACCGGGCCCGGGCCAGCCCATGGGCCAGCCGGCCGTCCCCCACCCGGTAATAGGGAAACAGGTCGATGCCAATTTCCCAGTCCAGGGGGATTTCCCGATAGGCCAGGGGCATGGACGCCGTGCCCTGCCGTTTCAGCTTGACCCAGGGATAGGGCGTCCAGGGGTTTTGGCCGCAGTGTTCCAGAGACACGCCGGGAGGCGGGTCCTGCGCAAAGGCCGCCATGAACCGGTCCAGGTCGTCGGCCTGGAACAGCAGGTCGATGTCGTCGTCCCAGGGGATAAAGCCCCGGTGCCGCACCGCCCCCAGAAGGGTGCCCTGGGCCAGATAATAGGGAATCCCGTGGGCCTCGCAGATATGGCGGCAGTCCTCCAGCAGAGACAGCTGCACGGCATGAATTTCCTCCAGCGTGTTTCCCATGCGCACCCTCCTTTGCGGCCCTTAGAAAAAGCAGAAGAAGAGAAAGGTCCAGTCGATGAAAAAGTCAATGGTGAACCCAAACACAAAGAACAGAAACGCATACACCAGCTGCATGATTTTGATATCCTCCCTGCCGTACCCCGCCGGGCGCAGAAAGTGATTGGCCAGCCGGTAAAGGAACAGCAGCAGCAAAGGCCCGTAAATGCCCACGGTGCCCAGCATGCCGAAGTTCAGCAGTGCCTGCAGGTAGGACTGGTGACAGGCCATGTAGGAGGACAGAAGGGTGGTCTCCTGGATCATATAGGTGATGACGCTGCCCCCCAGCAGCCGGCCTGCCAGGCCCTTGCTGACAAACAGGCTCCAGGCCGCCGCCCACAGGACGGCGCGGTCGGTGGTGAGCATATCCCACCGGCCCAGCCGGATGTAATAGAGCTTCTCGGTCAGGCGGAGCACCAGGCCGTGGATGCCGGGCAGATTGCCCAGAAACGGCACATACATCACCAGCGCAATTCCCGCCGCACCGGCCAGCCCGGCGCACAGCAAAACCGGCACCGCCCGTCTCCGCATTTTCAGGATCAGCAGAAAGCACAGGGCCAGGCCCAGGGACGCAAGGGCCGACAGGCTGGCGGTGCGGACCACCAGCACCAGGCCCAGCCCCACAAAAAAGACCCGCAGCCACCGGGGAATCCCCTTCACCATCAGGGCAGTCAGCACGGCGGCGTCATAGAAAAAGCCGGCGTAATTGGCGTCGCCCAGGGCGCCGAAATTGCGGCTGACCGTCTCGGAGCCGGCGCCGGTGATGTGGATATCCTTGAAAGCGTCGGAGGCGGTGAAGCCGTAAATGCCAGACAGCACCATGCCCAGCAGAAAGGCCGTCAGGAGGCGGCGGGTCAGGGCGTCGTCCTGTTCCACCCGGGCCAGAATCAGATAGACCAGCACCACGTCCACAATGACGTTCAGGCCCATCCGCAGATTGTACCGGCCCGCCGCAAAGACGCAGTGCATGGCCAGCACAAACAGCACCGGCAGATAGGCGACCCGGATCTTGAGCCGGGGCAGTTCCCAGACGCATTTCAGCACCAGAAGATAGGAGTAAAAGCGATAGGCGGTGGTGTCTCCAATGACCATCTTGTTCCGCATGAACAGGAACAGGGCCGCATAGAGAAAAAAGTTGTCGCTGAACAAGCTGGTGCCAAAGCACAGCACCATCCCGCAGGACAAAAGCAAGCTGTACTGAGGGAACGCGCCCACCAGGCTGCAGCACAGCAGGCTGACCAGAAAGGCCGCGTCGTAATACAGCTCCAGCCGGGGCCGGTTTTTCAGCCGTCCCGGGCTCAGTGATGAAATCATCCGGACAGTCCCTCCTTACCGGCGCAGGGGGTGGATTCTGGCGGCCAGCACCGCCCCCATGGGACAGAGATAAAACAGGGTGAAGAGCAGTTTGCGCAGCGGGCGGATGGTGTCCAGCCCGATCATTTTGGGGTAAAAGGCGCGGTATTCCCGCACCATGGTGCCGTCGGCCGCCTCGGCGGCCCGGCGGTCCCGGGGCAGGTTCATCTGTTCGGCGTACCGGAGCATCAGCTCGATGCAGATCCGCTCATAGCAGCGCTGGACCTGCCGCTTCTCCCCCAGCGCGGTGAAAAAGGAGATTCGCTCCCCAAAGGCCTCCCGCCAGTCGCGGCGGCGGGGGTTGTCTTTGAGTCCGCGGGCCACCGTGTCCATGATGCTGCCCGGGCGCTGGAAGTAATAGTACATTTTGGCCCGGCTGACTCCAAAGCGGCGGCACTTCCACAGCAGGCGGTAAAAGAGAAATTCGTCCTCGTTCATCTTCCTCAGGGGAAAGGATTCGCCTCGGTAGAGTTCCAGCCGGTAGAGCTTGGTGCAGAAGGTGGTCTTGACGGCGGGGTCCAGCAGAGCCCCGGCCCCGGTCAGAATCCGCACCGGCCCCGGGTCCCGGGTTTCCGGGGGAAAGCGGCTGCCGGTCCCCCGGACCCAGTCCACCTGGACGCCGTCGCAGTTTTCTTTCTCACAGACGGAAAGCGCATAGGCGAGGAAATCGGGCCGGATGAAATCATCCGCGTCCAGCAGCAGCACATAGTCCCGGGCCGGGTCCTGCGACAGTGCAAAGCACCGGGCCAGCCCCGCATTCCGGGCGGCGGACAGGCCGCCATTGGGCTGGTGCACCGTCCACACCCGGCCGGGACAGGCTGCGGCGTACCGGTCGCAGAGGGCGCCGCTGCCGTCCCGGGAACCGTCGTCCACCAGGACTACCCGGATCTCCCGCAGGGTCTGGTTCAAAACCGAGTCCACGCACCGTTCCAGATAGGGTTCCATGTTGTACACCGGCACCACCACATAGACCATCTGCGGCCCCTCCTCTCCCAGCTCAGGACACATTGGCTTTCCCATGGCGGAGGGTCGCCGGAAGCAGCTCCAGCGGGTTGCTGCCGCAGCCGCCGCTGGCAATCGGGGACGTCCCCGGCTTCTGAAACCCGCCGCCACCGTACCGCGGGAAACAAGGCTCGTCATCGTTTCCCCATTCTCACGCCAACAGGGAAAGCCCCAGCTTCCGCATCATTCTGTGGTCTCCCGCAGCTCCTTCAGCAGGTCATCCATGGCGGCAGGATAGCCATAGTAGTACCCCTGTTTGTAATCAATGTCCAGGCTGTAAATCAGCAGGTCTTCCTCCTGGTTCTCGATGCCGCTGATACAGAAGCCTATGCCGTTTTCGTGGCAGGAGCGGATGGTGCTTTTCAGGTAGTCCAGGATGTCCCGCCGGTTCTGCAGGCCCGCACCGTCCGGGGCGGCCTCATCGGCCCGGAAGATCTTGCCCGACACCTTCACATAGTCGGGCCGGAAGATAGCCAGAATCTCCTCCGCCTGGGCCTTATCCTCAAAGTGGTCCACGCAGACCGGATACCCCATCTTCTGCATCAGCATCATCTCCCGGACGCAGGACATGATGTCCCGGCCGTCCATCTCCACGCACAGGCAGGAGGCCGCCACGCCCGATGCCTGACTGTTTTTGTGCAGGATATCGGTCATGCCGAAGTCGGCCACCTCCGAGAACATGCAGTTGATATGGATGACCGGCGCCACGCCCAGTTCGGCCTCAAACCGCCGGACATCCCGGCAGACGGTCTCCACAATCCAGTCGTTCAGCTCCATCATCAGGTTCAGGTCCCCGAAATACCGGAACATCTGCCGGACGGACACCGGGCCCAGCTGGGCGCTGTTCCAGCGCACATAGGCTTCGTACCGGGGCGCTCCGGCCCGGATGCCAGCCTGCATCTCCTGATAGACCAGGAAGAACTCGGGGAAGCCCTGTTTGTACTGCTCATAGGCCGCGGCGTGTTCCCGGTCCCGGGGCTGAGGCGTTTCGCTCTCCGGCTCGCCGGAGGCTGCCAGCTCGGGGTTATTTTTCAGGAGAACCTCCCGGATCATCCCCGCCAGCATCACCATGGCCCCCATCACCACCGCCGCAAAAGCCAGGGCAAAGGGGATGGAGATATCGCTGGTCACATTGGCCGAAATCAGATACTGGATATCCTCCGCCACGATCTGGTCAAACAGCTCGTCGATGCTCTCGTTTGCCCAGCCGCAGTAGCGGCCGGTGATCTCGGTCATGGTCTGGAGCAGGGCCTCATTCTTTTCGACCAGGCGGGTCTTGGTGTCCTCCGCCACCTGGTCGGCCTGGAGGGCCTGGATGATGTTCAGGTAATAGGTGCGGTCCAGCCGGGCCTCTGAGGCCAGGGCCGCCTGCTGGGTATAGGACAGAACGATATTGTCGTAGGTATTGATGAGGGTTTCAAAGTCGTGCTCATAGTCCCGCAGGACGTTCTGGTCCCGGTTGTTGGAGGAGTTTTGGGTCACCTGGGTGCCCGCCGCCTGGCTGTACAGACCGGTGGCCTTGTAGCTGTCGTAGAAGGTCTTGATCTGGGTTTTGTAGCTCTCGGCGATCTCGTTGTAGGTCTCCTCGCTGATCAGCAGGCTGCGGACGGTGGTGGTGTAGTTTTTGACCACCAGTTCCGGGTCCCTGGCCAGGTTTCCGGCCCGGATATTCCCCTCCAGCTGGGCGTAGAGGTCGTTCTCTGCGTTCTGGTACAGTTCGGCCAGCTCGGCAAAGCTGTAGCCGGTGCGGCTGGAGCGGTAGTTGGGATAGGCCGCCGCATAGTCGTTCAGGGTGGCGATGACGTCGTCAAAGTTTTTCTTGATGACGCTGGCCAGGTCCAGATAGTCCACATTGGAGCGGGCTATGTTCTGCATGAAATCGGGGATGACGTCTTTGTCGTAGTAATTCTCGATGAAAAAGTCATCGTAGGCGTTGATCAGGCCGTTGCAGATCAGTTTCCCATAGTTCTCCCCCAGCAGGGCGGAATAGGTATAGGTCAGCCGGTATTCCGAGGTTTTCAGGGCATAATTCTCCCCCAGGACGGCGGCCGCCTCGGCCACCTCCTGGTCCTGGGAGGTATAGACCTTGCTGATGGAGATGTTGTTGCGGATGTCCTCCACCTGGATGTCGCTGCCGGCGGTGGAAATCCCCATCCGGTCCAGAGCCGAGTGGATGACCGCCGGGTTCTGCATCTGGTATGGGTCCAGGGTGCCGGCCCCGTCGGGGGCCAGATTTTCCTCCGCCCCCTCATAGTTGTACTGAAAGGTCAGGGTGCAGGTGTAATCCCGCACCAGCAGCACCCCCAGATAGGCGGCCACCGCCCCCAGAAACGCCGCAGCCGCCGCAGGCAGGAGGTACTTTTTCATCATCAGAAACAGTTCGGTGATTGTGAGCATCTTCTCCGGCCTCCTTTCGCGCTGTGTTTCGGGGCAGGTCTGCCCTCGGCCTGGTCCTGCTGGTTCCGCTCCATCTCACGGCGGCGGCGCCGCAGCGTCCGGCGGTCTCCCAGCGGCGAGAGCACCACCCGCATCATCACCACCACCAGGCTGCCCATCCCGAACACCGCCAGTATCCGCAGCACAAAGCGCAGGCTGAACAGGCGGTCGGGCTCCACCTGACCTTCCAGGTAGCCGTTGTTGTGGAAGGAGAGGTAATCGGTCAGGGTGGTCATGGCCAGGGCGCACAGGTCCCGATAGTCGGCCTCATAGGCCTCCATCAGTTCGCTGCACCGGGCCGCCATCCGCTGATACTCGGCCGAGGTCTCGTCGGTCTGCTGATAGATGGCCAGCTCATCCTGCATATCCTGGATGCTGTTGGCATACTCGATGGACCGGTTGGTGGCGTCGTTGTACTGGTTGACCACCGTGTCAAACACCGTCTTGGGCCGGGCCTGGTACAGGCCGTTGTCCGCACTGGTGGCCACAATCAGCAGGTTTTCGGTGAAGGTGTGGTCGTAGGCGTTCATGGCGTAGCCGTTGATGGATGCCTCCTCCACCGCCTTGCCGCAGGCCAGGGCGGCGTTTTCGATCCGGACGTTGAGTTTGTTGAGGAAGCTCTCCCGGTCCCTGGTGAGGCCGGAATTTTTGATATAATTGGAGATCTCGGTCAGCCGCTCCTCCCCCATGGTGGTAAACATGCCGATCAGGTCCCCGATGGTTTTGCCGGTGGTGTCGGAGTGGAAATTCCCCGCCGACTGGTTGATGTTCCGCAGGAAGCTGCGGATGGCCCGGTTGTTGGCGTCAAAGGTGGTGACCCACTCGTCGTAGTCCAGCGTGTCGGGCACATCCGCCCGGGTCATCTCCTGAAAGGCGGTGAGTTTGCCGTAAAAGCAGGCGATTTCCTCCTGCTTGCAGGCGATGAGCCGCTGGAGAAATTCCTCGGTGTGATTGGCCTCCACGAGCTGGGAAAGCGAGAAGTTTTCCCCCGACCGGGGCTGCACAAAGGAGATCTCGTACCGGCTGGAATAGTAGGAATAGTCGTTGCCCTCCGACTGCATGGAAGCCACCGTCTCCCCCACCGAATCGTCGATGACGGCGGTCACGCGGATGCCCTGCATCAGGTCCGCCGCGGTAAAGGAGCTGTATTTTCCCTCGGCCTGCATCTCGTCCAGCACGGCCTGGACCGCTTCCTCATCGGCCAGACTGTACATGGTAAAGCGGCTGCCGTCGGGGTAGGTGCCGCCGGCAATCTCGGGGTAAACCACCGAGATGGAGGCTTTGGCCGCCGCATAGTCCCTGTAATAGTGATAGCTGGTGAAGAGCAGACTGCACACCAGGCCAAACGCCACCGCCCCGATCCAGGTGCCCCGCCAGTTGCCTGCCATCAGGCTGTAGCCTGCCCGCTTGACCCTCCATTTCAGATTGGGGCCCGGGCGGGGAGGTTTTTTCCTGCGCAGGTGAGAGGACGCGCCTCTTCCTGCCGTTCGCCGGTTTCGTTTCATGGGGTTCACCTGCTTCCTGTCTGGGTTATGGGTTTGGCCTTGAATTCGTCCTCCCCTTCCGCGGCGTTGGGGATAAACAGGGTTTTGCTGGTCAGCAGCAAAATCCGGATATCCAGCAGAAAAGAGTAGTTGAGGATGTACCGGAGGTCGTAATAGGTCCGGTCGCAGATATAGGTGGAGTAGCGCCCGTACACATGGGAGAGGGCGGTCAGACCGGCTTTCACCGCAAAGCGGCCGTCGTACTGGGGAACCTCCTTTTCAAACTTCTCGACGAAAAAGGGGCGCTCGGGCCGGGGGCCCACCAGGCTCATTTCCCCTTTCAGGATATTGAAAATCTGGGGCAGTTCATCCAGCCGGAACCGGCGCAAAACCTTCCCCGCCCGGGTGACGCGGGGATCGTTTTTCCGGGCGAACACCGGGCCGGTCTGCTTTTCGGCGTCCGCCGCCATGGTGCGGAATTTCATGATCCGGAAGGTCCGTTTGTCCCGGGTATACCGCTCCTGTCGGTAAATCACCGGCCCGGGGGAATCCAGCCGAATCCACAGGGCAATCACCGCCATGGGCAGGGCTGCCGCCGCCAGAGCCGCCAGGGCCACCGTCAGGTCCAGCGTCCGCTTCCAGAACCGCTGGCCCAGGGACAGGCGGCAGTCGTTCCGGTACAGCACCGGGATATCGTCAAAATGGGTCAGGCAGCTGTGATTGACGTTGGTCTCGGTCATACGGGGGATGGTGTAGACTTCTTTTCCCGCCTTCATGGCACAGTCCATCAGCCGGTCATAGACCGGGCCCCACACGTTGTCAAAGATGCAAAGGGCGTCTGAACGTTCCAGGCGTTCCCACAGCTCCGGCGGTCCCTCCTGGCCGGGCTGGCCGATGACCATATACCAGGCGTCAAAGTCGGACAGCACCCCGTATTTCAAGCGCCGGAGCCGGGCCTCACAGCCCTGGGCCGCCACCACCAGAAGGGACGGATTGCGGTAGATGCCGGGATGATGAAACCGCCGGTACAGTCCCCCGTTGCACAGCAGCATTCCCGCCATTTGCAGGCAGAAACCCGCCCCCTGAAGGGCCAGCAGCATCCGGGACCGGAACAGTCCGAACCCCGCCGCACAGCCCAACCCAAAGGCATAGACATTGGACAGGACCACGCAGATCAGGATTTCCCGCAGGCGGGCCGTAAAGTGGTCATAGGCCTCCATCCACCGCATGAACAGAAGGGTCAGGCCCGGCCCCATCCCCAGGCAGGCATACCAGAGCCAGCCCATCCAGCCCTCCCGGACCAAACAGGCCCCCAGCACGGCGCAGACCAGCGCCGTCACCCCGCAGTCGGCCCCCAGGCGTTTGCTCCGTTCGGCCCGCAGAGAGCGGGTCCGGCATGATTTCCTCGCATCATTCCTCATTCCAGAACACGATCCTTACTCTGATGGAATTGATCCCGCAAAAGCCGCACGGCCTTGGAAGCAAGGAGACGATAGGGGCGGGCCCATATCAGAAACCGGAACCGCACCGTGTCAAAGTCGGTTCCCCGGATGGCGGCCTGCATCATCCGGGCCACCGCACGGTTGGCCGCCCATTTCTGGCCAAAGCGCAGCCTGCGGCCGGTCAGCCCGCCGCCGTGGCGGTAATAGTGATAGAGGGGGTCGGGCACAAAGGCGATCCGCCGGGCCCGCATCAAAAGCTGAAAGCTCATGGCCAGATCTTCGGCCGTGTCCAGTTTGGTGGAGAAGGTCAGCCCCTCCAAAAGGGACCGCCGCACCAGTTTGCGGGCCACATGGTTCATGGAGATGCCCCGCAGCATTTCGGTCAGCGGCCCGGAGAAATTCTCCCGGTCAAAGACGCGAAAATCCGGATAGGTATTTTCCTCCGGGCGGCTTTTTCCATTGGGCCACTCCAGGGTCCAGCCGCACTGGACAAAATCCGCCTGAAAGTGCCGGGCCATGACCACCATCTCTTCCAGAAACTCGCAGTCCCACCAGTCGTCGCTGTCCAGAAACGCCACATACGTGCCCCGGGCCCGGCCCAGGCCCCGGTTGCGGGTGGCTGAGGGGCCAAAATGGCCGGGGTTGGCCAGACACTCAAACCGCGGGTCCAGCCTGGCGTATTTCTGGCAGATCTGCATGCTGTTGTCGGTGGAACCGTCGTCGATGAGGCAGGCCGTCCACCGGGGATAGGTCTGCCGCAGCAGACTGTCCAGGCATCTGGGAAGGGTGTCCGCCGCATTGTACACCGGAACAATCACCCATACCATTCCATTCGTCTGTTCCATTTCCCGTTCCCTTTCCTCTGGGGACAGGCGCTTGTGCGGGCATCCCGTCCCTACAGACTATGTACTCTTATCCAGACTATGCGCGCCGGCCCCCGCCTGCTACTCACCGGGGTGCTGTCCGCACCCGTTTTTGCAGCGCCGCCGGGCCGGTTTCTATGTATTCTGTTTTCATTTTATAGCCCCCACTCCAATGAAAAAGCGGTTATTCCAAATCCGAGGGGCTATGCGTAAAATTCGCCATCCGTCGAGAAAAAGAAAGGGCCCGGGCGCACCGCCCGGACCCAGCCGACAAAACAAAAAGCCCGGAATCCAACGGATTCCGGGCCTGCATCTGGTGCCGGTGGTGGGGGTCGAACCCACACGTGTGATTAGCACAAGGGATTTTGAGTCCCCCTCGTCTGCCATTCCGACACACCGGCTTATCTTCTACGTTATTATAGCGTATTTGGAGGTCAAAATCAAGCGGAAAGTTTCTCGCCCCGGATTTTGCGCCGGGCGTCCCGCCCATGCGGCCGGGTGTCTGCGCCGGGGCGGCGTCATTTGTCGCCTGTTCCGGCTCTGGGCCGGGGGCCGCGGAACGGCCGGGTTTCCCCCGGCGGCCCGGCTTTTGACCGCGCCGTAAAACACAGATCGGGGATTTTGTTTGTGGCCCGAAAGCAGTTTCCCGCCGCCGGCGGCGGGGCGATGGTTTATGGGGCGGAAATGGCAAAAGCAGGCAGCACAGGATCTTTTTCACAGCCAGGTATTTATGGGGTTATTTCTGGGCGCTGCGGGGCATCTTTTTTCAAAAAAGACTTTACAAATGAAGCACAACTTTATATTATATAAATAGTCAGTGTTTCTGCCCCGCAGCCCGGGTGCTGCGGCGGTTCCCCATAAAAAACGAAAGAAAGGTGGATGGAAATGTCCGCAAAGAAAGCTGCCGCATCCGTCGATACGCCCCTGCCCGAAGTTCCGGCGCAAGATGCTCCGGCTTCTGAGCCCAAGCGCAAAACCCAGAAATCCGCAAAATCGACCCCGCGCCGGGGCCGCCCGCCTCTTTCTCCCGAGATCTATATCGAAACGGGCGGTCACCAGTACAACGTGACCGATATTGTGGAGCGGGCCAAGGCCGACTACCGTCTGACCCACAAGGTGGGTGTCCAGTCCTGCAAGATTTATATCAAGCCCGAGGACGGCGCCGCCTACTATGTGGTCAACAAGGTGGAAGGCAAACTGGATCTGTAACTTTCCGCACCGGCCTGGCCGCTTTGGTCCATCCGGCGCTCTGCGCCCGTCCCGGCCAGGTCCCTGCTTGCCTCCGAAGGTCCCGGCGGTTTTGACCGCCGCCGCACAGCAAAAAACTCCCCGATGCTTTGCAGCACCGGGGAGTTTTTATTTGATTTTGTTTTGCCCCTGGGGGTCAGAAATTAGTAGTTCTTGACCTTCAGCTCAAAGTAAGCCTGGGGATGTGCGCAGACGGGGCACTTCAGAGGAGCGGACTTGCCGATATAGGTGTAGCCGCAGTTGGAGCACTGCCAAACCTGCTGCTCCTCACGAGCGAAGACCTGATTGTTGGCCAGGTTCTCGGCCAGAGCCAGGTAGCGCTCCTCGTGCTCCTTCTCGATGCCGGCCACCATGGTGAACAGGGCAGCGATCTGGTTGAAGCCCTCCTCCTTGGCCTCCTGAGCCATACGGGGGTACATCTCGGTCCACTCGTCGTGCTCGCCGCCAGCTGCCATCTTCAGGCAGGTAGCGGTATCGGGGATCTCGCCGCCGTTCAGCAGCTTGAACCAGATCTTGGCGTGCTCCTTCTCGTTGTTGGCGGTCTCCTCAAAGATCTTGGCCATCTGGACATAGCCTTCCTTCTTTGCCTGGCTGGCAAAGTAGGTGTACTTGTTGCGGGCCTGGCTCTCGCCGGCAAATGCTTCCATCAGGTTTTTCTCGGTCTTGCTGCCCTTCAGTTCCATAAGTTGTCTCTCCTTTGTCGTTGAT
The DNA here is from genome assembly GCF_002160175.1 of Faecalibacterium sp. An192. Classification (NCBI taxonomy): domain Bacteria; kingdom Bacillati; phylum Bacillota; class Clostridia; order Eubacteriales; family Oscillospiraceae; genus Faecalibacterium; species Faecalibacterium sp. An192. The sequence goes on along the minus strand of NZ_NFKB01000030.1, from coordinate 18,094 downwards.
AGATTTGTTGAACGCTTGGTTTGCGTTGGGTTCATTTACTCGCTGCCTGCATCCAGGCTGTGGCTTTATTATACTTCAACGATGTTCCGAATTCAAGGGGTTTCGGGAAGTTTTTAAGAATAATTCTCATTTATTTCACAATAGGGTTTCAGTTGTGCTGTTTCATAGCGGCGACGGCGATTCCCAGGCCGCTCCAGGCGGCCTGATACATCAGAACCACCAGCAGAGACAGGGTGCCCACGCTGCCGGAATAGCTCAGCAGCAGGCCGATCAGGGCCGAGAAGCCCGTCGAGACCAGCTGGATCATGACGCCGGCCGATTCCGCCGCCTGGGCCCGCTGGGCGGCCCGCAGGCCGCCGGTGAGGCTGGTGAAGCCCTTCAGGTGCAGCATGCAGCTGGGAGCGTCGCTCACCGGGCTGATGGCCGGGGTCAGAGCGCTGCTCTGGGTCTCGTCCAGCACCGTAATCAGGCCCTCGGGCAGGTGGTAGGCCGCCGCAATCTTATCCGCCGTCAGGGAGGGGTCCTGGCAGGTGACCAGCACCCGGATGTTCTCCTTCTGCAGGATGGACAGGCAGCGGGCGGCGTGCTTGCCGCCGATATACCGCAGCACAAACATGGCGTACATATTGCCCGACACCGCCAGATACAGAATCTGCAGCTCGCCGTCCCGGGAATGCTGGGCCTCGTAGCTGGCCTCAGGCAGGGCAATCCCTTCCTGTTCCATATAGGCACGGGTGCCGATGAGGATGCGGTTGTTTTCGCACCAGGCCGAGAAGCCCAGACCGGTGTGGCGTTCCAAATCCTTCACCGGGGGCAGGATGTCGGTGCGGTCGGCGATGATGTGGCGGAACAGCTGGCTGAGGGTATTGCATCCCTGGTTCAGGACGCTGGCGGTATACAGAATGGCCCGGTCGATGCGGCCGCCCTTGAAGATACGGATATCTTCCAGCTGGGCGCTCTCGGGGGTGAACAGTTCCCCGGCGTCCACCTGGACGGTGTCGATGCCGTTCAGCTCTTCCACGCCGGCCCAGCCCGGAATCACCGCGCCCACGGCGCCTGCGGTCCGTTCGGTCCGCAGGGCGGTCAGGCCCGCAATCAGGGTGGAGGACAAAGGCGCGCCCAGGCAGAGGATGGAGGCGATGGCCGCTGCCCCGCCGTTGAACCCCTTGCCGGTCAGCAGCATATAGACGCCGCCCACCGCAGCGCATCCCAGCAGGACGCGGGAGAAGGTCTGGATCTTCTTTTCCCCGGTATGGGGGCCGAAGCTCTGGGCCAGGAAGGAGCCGTCCCCTTCCACGGGGCGGCTGAGGAGAATCCAGGGGTCCCTTGCCTCCTGGGCCGGGTCCAGACTGTGGATCAGTTCCTTGTCCTGCACCCGGTAGGCGCCCTCGTGGGCCACCCCGCTGGTGGCTACCTTATAACCATCCCGGACCGACACCGCTAGCAGGCGGCTGCCCAGGTTGTTCAGGAACAGGGCCAGAGCGGCCGCGCCGCTCATGAGGGTCAGGGTGGTACCCTGGTAGGCGGCGGGGTTCAGCAGGGCCACCAGAGACTGGAGCAGTGCCGCCGCGCCGGCCAGCGCCGGCATGGTGTCATAGGAGGGAGCTTTCACCAGGCCCAGCAGGCCCTCCCGCATGGTGTTGCGGGACACTGCCAGCGCCGCCGCCAACAGCAGCAGGTTGGCGCCCATAAAGGCCGCCGGGGCAGTATCGGGGCTGAGGCCTGCCATCCCGGGCAGGAAGCCCTCGTAAATAAACCCGGCCCAGATCAGGGCGGCGGCCAGAATGCCGCTGAGGGCACAGCGCAGATTCATGGCGGCCACGGTCTGGTCCAGAGCCTGGGCCGCCTCCTCGCCGGTCTGGGGCAGCTCGGCCTCGGCGGCCGGCTCCGAAGCGGGTTCCTCTTTGGCGGAGGTCTCGGCGGCGTGTTCAGGAGCGGTATGGGCTGCGGCGTGCTCCGCAGGAGCTGCCTCAACCCGGGCCTTTTTGCCCTTGCGGCGGCCCTTTGCCTTGACGGCTTGCTCGGGGGCGGAGGCCTGCTCTCCGGCGGAGGCGGGTTCCTCGCTGTCCTCGTGGAGTTCCAGGCTCATGGTGTCTTCCATGCCCTGGCCAAAGGCATCGCCCCGGGGCGCTTCATCCTCCCCTACGCCGAAGAAGTGGAAGCCGCCCACCTGCTGGGTGATCTCCTTGTCCTCCTCCGGCTGGACAACCTTCTTTTTCCGGGATGTGGGAATCCCCTTGCCGCCGTCCAGCATCCACTGGAGTTTTTCCCGCTCACTGCTGGGCGGGGCGGAAACGGGTTCCGGCTGGGCCGCAGCTGCGGCGGGTTTGGCGGCGGCTTTGGGGGCAGCCTCGGGGGCCGCACTCTGGGCCGGAGCGGCGGAGACGGACGTCTGCACCGGCTTGGCCGCCGGTTTGACCTGGGCGGCGGCCTTCACCGCCGGCGCTGCCTTGACCGGCTGAGCCGGAGCAGCGGGCCGGACGGTGGTCTGCGGTGCTGCCGAAGCGGCCGGCCGGGCGGCTGCCCGCCGGGCCTCGGCCCGTGCGGCCGCCGAGAGCGGGGGCTTTTCCAGCTCGGCGGCCAGTTTGGCGGCGGCGGAACCGGCTTCCTCCCGCTTTTCCTCGGGGGCAGAGACGGCCGGTTTGACGGCGGGTGCTGCCTGGACCGGTGTCCGGGCGGGTTCGGCCTTGGAGGCCGGGCGGGGGGCTTCCGGAGCCCGGACCGGCTTCTCGTTCGCGCCCTCCAGTTCCAGGGTCAATTCCTCCAGAGAGGGGGTGACCACCGGCGGTTCTTTGGCGGGGGCCGAGCTGTCCAGCATGATCTCGCCGGTGGGGGCGGGAGCAATGGGCGTCTCGGCCCAGAACAGCTCTTCCTCGGGTTCATTCTCCGGGGACAGGCCGCCGGCTTTCTCCTTCTTGCCGAAGAACCGGGCCAGCAGGCCGTGTTTGCGGTCGGGCTGGCTGGCGGCCCGGGTGGGGTTGATCATCTCCTCCGGCACCTGGGCCACGCTGGTGGTGAAAAACGTGTTGAACTTTTCTTTTTCCTTCTGTTCCATCTCCTGCCGGGTCATCTCCCGGCGTTCGGAATCCTTTGGCATCCTTGTCCCTCCCATCCGGGGGCTGTCTGGCCCTCGGTTATTTCACCGCGCCGGCGCGCTGGGTCTGAATCTCGTACAGAATGATCCCGGCTGCCACCGAAACGTTATAGCTGTCCACGCCGGTGTTGGCGGCGGCCATGTCCAGCCGCAGCACCCCGTCGCACCGCTTTTTCACTAGCTGCGACACCCCGCTGCCTTCACTGCCCAGCACCAGGGCGATGGGCCCGGTCAGGTTGTTTTTGCGCAGGGACACGCCGTCCATATCGGCGCAGTAGACAAAGACACCTTCCTCTTTCAGGCGGCGGATGGTCTCGCTGATGTTGACCACCCGGGCCACCGGCAGCCGTTCGGCGGCGCCGGCGCTGGCCTTGATGACGGTGGGGGTCACCGACGCGCCGCCCCGCTTGGGAATGATGATGCCATGGGCCCCGCACAGCAGCGCCGAGCGCATCACCGCGCCCAGGTTGTGGGGGTCCTCCATTCCGTCGCTGATGACCAGGAAGGGGGGCTCGCCCTTGCTGCGGGCGGCCTCCAGCATTTCTTCCACCTCCACATAGGCGATCTCGCTGGCAAAGGCCGCCACACCCTGGTGGCTCTCGGTGCCGGTCAGCAGCCGGAGCTTGTTGGGGTGCACCCGCTTGATGGTGGCGCCGGCCTCTTTGGCCAGGGCGGTATAATAGGATGCAACGGCCGGGGCCATCCCCTCGGCCAGCATGACGGTGTCCACACCGGCGCCGCTCTTGAGCAGCTCGGCCACCGGATTTTTCCCATAGACCAGGCGCTCGTTCGGCTGCGACTCCTGACCCTGCTGGGTCTTGTCAGCCCTGCTGCCCGGGCGGAGGCTGCGCGGTCTGTTTTCTTGCATGATATGTCCTCCTGTATCTGCCGCATGGGCCAAAAGCCGCGGCAAAATGATAATCTATGGTAAAGTATAACATAAGCCGCGCGGTATTGCTAGGGTGTATCTGAGAATGCAAACATGCTGAATCGTTCGTCCCAAAGATACAGCTGCAAGGCGCAGGAGCGCCGCACTCCTTGGTGGAATGCAAGCGACTGCAACGCGGCAGATGCGCTTTGGGGCAGAATGAGACAGCGTGGAGGTGTTTTCAGATACGCCCAGGTGTATCTGCGATGTTAAGAAACGCCCGCCCGGCCCCCGGGCCGGGATTTTCCCGCCGGGTGCGGACGGGCAGAACCGGGGGTTTCTTCCTTTTTCAGGGAGTATGGGCCATCAGCCCTGCACCCATACCGCAGGCCGCCGGAAAGGCAAAAGTTTTCAACATTCGGGCCCATATACGAGTTGTAAACGGGTCCTGATTTTTCCACAAGTTGAAAACACGGTGGAAAAAGTGAAAAACTTTAGCCTCAAAGCCCCTTTCCGGTGTGGAATTCAACCCTTTCAACCAACTTTTCAACCATTCCACCGGAAAGCCCCCGCGACTGCGGGTTACGATTTGTATTTTTCAAGATGGAAAGCTGACTATTTTCGAGCCCGAAATTTGGCCCGCTTTGCAGAAAATGCCGACATCCCTTTGACGAATGTGATATACTGTTGAAAAGACTGTGAAAAATTCCGCCCCCTGCCCCGCCGCCTTTTTCCACCCGGGCGGTGCAAAACCGGCTCCGGGGGCGTTGGTCACACCAAAGGAGGACACCCATTTGGAATGGAACGCACAGGGCCTTTCCCTGGCCCAGACCCTGGACTGCGGGCAGTGTTTCCGCTGGCAGCCCCAGCCCGACGGCAGCTGGACCGGCATTGTGGAGGGCCGGGCGGTGCAGGTCCGGGAAACCGCCGGGGACCGGCTGGAAATCACCGGCCTGGCCGGGCCCGACCCCGCCGCCGAGCCGGAATTCTGGGCCGGATATTTCGCGCTGGACCTGGACTATCCCCGGCTGCTGGAACAGATGCGGGCCGCCCACCCGGGGCTGGCCGGCTGCATCGACTGCGCCCCGGGCATCCGGGTGCTGCGGCAGCCCTTTTTTGAGACGCTGATTACCTTTTTAATCAGCCAGAACAACAACATCCCCCGGATCAAGGGGATTGTGGACCGGCTCTGCCGAGGTCTGGGGGAACCGCTGGACGACAGCGGGGAGCGGTACGCCTTCCCCACCGCCCAGCGCCTGGCCCCGCTGGCCGAGGAAGACCTGGCCTTTCTGCGGGCCGGATGGCGCAGCGGCTACATTCTGGACGCCGCCCGCCGGGTGGCCGCCGGGGACCTGACCGAGGCCCAGCTGCGGGCCCTGCCTCTGGCCGAGGCCAAAGCCAAACTGATGGAGGTCCGCGGCGTGGGCCCCAAGGTGGCCGACTGCGTTTTGCTGTACGGGCTGGGGCGCTGGGAGGCCTACCCCATCGACGTGTGGATTCGCCGGGCGGACCAGACCCTGTTCACCGCCCGGGTCAAGGACCCCGCCGCCTACCTGAACCGGAAAACCGGCGGCTATGCCGGCATCGCCCAGCAGTATATCTTCGCCTGGGCCCGCACCACGGGTTTGACAAAAAAAACACATAAAAACCGGGCTTGTGATTGATTTTGGCTTCTGTTTCGGTTATACTGGAGAAGCAGGGGTCCGCCAGGACGGCGGACAAGCTGAGTCTATGTTTTTTCATAGGAAAATAGATGCTGGAGGTAAGAACAATGCTGGTAAATGCAACTGAAATGCTTCTGAAGGCTCGGGACGGCCACTATGGCGTGCCCCAGTTTAACATCAACAACCTGGAGTGGACCAAGGCAGTCCTGACTGCCTGCGAGGAGACCAAGAGCCCCGTCATCCTGGGTGTGTCCGAGGGCGCCGGCAAGTACATGACCGGCTTCAAGACCGTCGCTGCCATGGTCAAGGCCATGGTGGAGTCCATGAACATCACTGTCCCCGTGGCTCTGCACCTGGACCACGGCAGCTACGAGGGCTGCAAGGCCTGCGTTGAGGCCGGCTTCTCGTCCATCATGTTCGACGGCAGCCACTACCCCATCGAGGAGAACGTGGAGAAGACCAAGGAGCTGGTGGCTCTGGCTCACGCTCACGGCATGTCCATCGAGGCTGAGGTGGGTTCCATCGGCGGCGTCGAGGACGGCGTCGTGGGCACCGGCGAGATCGCTGACCCCGCTGAGTGCGCCCGCATCACCGAGCTGGGCGTCGACTTCCTGGCTGCCGGCATCGGCAACATCCACGGCGTCTACCCCGCCAACTGGAAGGGCCTGGACTTTGAGGCTCTGGACCGCATCCACAAGGCCACCAACAACATCCCCCTGGTCCTGCACGGCGGCACCGGCATCCCCGACGAGATGATCGCAAAGGCCATCAGCCTGGGCGTCTGCAAGATCAACATCAACACCGAGTGCCAGCTGGTCTTCGCTGAGGCTACCCGCAAGTATATCGAGGCTGGCAAGGATCAGCAGGGCAAGGGCTTCGACCCCCGCAAGCTGCTGGCTCCCGGCTCTCAGGCCATCATCGACAAGTGCAAGGAGAAGATCGAGCTGTTCGGCTGCGCCGGCAAGGGCTGATTTCTTCCTGAACTGAAAAGCACGTAAGCAGCCCCGCCGCAGGGAAGTTCCTCTGCGGCGGGGTTTTCGTTTTATCCGGGGGCGCGGACGGCGCAAAGAAAGACCCCGCCGGGCCGGGCTTGTCCGGTCGGCGGGGTCTTTTGGGTCATGCGCTGGTGCGGGGATCAGCCGGTGATGGTGAAGCTGCGGCTGATGTTGGCCGCCTTGTAGTTGCCCTCCACCACAGCGGTCTGGACGTATTCGCCCGGCTCGGTGGGAGGCTCGGTGGTGGTCGTGCTGCCCAGGCCCAGGAAACCGCCCTTCTTCTTATAGGTATAAGAGACCTTGGGGTTTTCCAGGACGGCGCCGTCCACTTCCACTACTACGGCGAAGTTGAAGTTCTGTGCCTCCGCAACGGTCATGGTGGCGGGAGTCTGCTGGGTCCAGTACTGCCGGACGCCCTCACTCTTGCGGGCCACCTTGAAGAAGGCCAGGCCGCCGGTGTTGACATCGCCCTTGTTCAGGGTGACCGCGCCGGCCACATAGTTGCCGGAATCCACAGGCTGCTCATCCACATAGATGTGGGTGACCAGGTCCTCGGGCAGGTAGCGGCGGATCAGTTCCAGCGCGCCGTTCATACCCGAGACCACGTCCTGCAGCGCCGGTACATAGTACTGCAGCACAGCCATCAGGGAGGTCAGCTCCTCGGCCACCCGGATCAGGACGCTGACGTCGTTGCCGTCAATCAGCTGTTTCAGGTAGCGGTAGAGGTTGAAGTTCTTGGTGTTGGCGGGGTCTGCCGACATGGAGGACGGCAGGGGGATCAGCTCGAGCAGGATGCGGACCTTCTCGGGCATAAGCAGGGTGACAAAGCCCTTTGCCTCGCCGCTGATGCCCAGGACCACAGCGATGTACTGCGTATCCTCGGGGGTGGCGCGGATGGTCACATTGATGGGCGAACCATAGACAGCGTTGTCTGTGGCCTCAATGCGGATGGCAACCAGTGCGTTGTCTTCCTTCAGGGCCTGGACGGCGGGCTGTTCGGTGTTGGAAGCCGCCGCCAGGGCCGGCACAGTCGCTGTACAGGCCATGACGGCTGCAAGCGCCAGTGCGGCGATCCGTTTTCTCAGCATAATGTCCCTCCTTACAAAAAGCAGGTGATATAGGGGCATGCCCCGCTTTTATTTTACAGCAAAGCGCAGTTTCGGTCAATGACGGGATTATACTGCCCTTGCTTTCCCTATTTTGGGAAGTTTTAGATCCGGCTCAGCTGGGGACCCTGGGCGGTGTCCTTGACGGCCCAGCCCTTGGCGGTGATCTCGGCCCGCAGGGCGTCGGCGGTGGCCCAGTCCTTGGCCTTCTTGGCGGCGGCCCGCTTTTCCACCAGCTCCATCACGTCGGCGGGGACCTCGTCCTTCTTCCGGTTGTACAGCAGGCCCAGCACCCCGGCCAGCTCGTCAAAGGCGGCGGCGGCGGTCTCCAGGGCCTCCTTGGTGGAGGAAGCCGACAGGGTGTTGATCTCCTTCACCAGGTCGAACAGAGCGGCCAGCGCGTCGGGGGTGTTCAGGTCGTCGTCCATGGCGGTGCAGAACTTCTGGCGGGCGGCGGCAGCCTTCTCCTTCAGGGTCTCGTCGGCGCCGAAGCTGCCCTGGCTCAGGACGAAGTCCAGGTTCTCCCGGCAGGTGTACAGCCGCTCCAGGCTGTTCTTGCAGCTCTCGATCAGGTCCACGGTGTAGTTCAGGGGCATCCGGTAGCCGGCGGTCAGCATGAAGTAGCGGATGGGCTCATAGCCGTAGATGTTGGCCACATCCCGCACCGTGAAGAAGTTGTGCAGGCTCTTGGACATCTTCTGATTGTCCACGTTGATGAAGCCGTTGTGCATCCAGTAGCGGGCAAAGGTGCAGCCGTTGGCGCACTCGCTCTGGGCGATCTCGTTCTCGTGGTGGGGGAAGATCAGATCCTGGCCGCCGCAGTGGAGGTCGATGGTCTTGCCCAGGTGGGTGCGGCTCATGGCGCTGCACTCAATGTGCCAGCCGGGACGGCCGGGGCCGTAGGGGCTGTCCCATGCGGGCTCGCCGGGCTTGGCGGCCTTCCAGACGGCGAAGTCGGCGGGATCTTCCTTCAGGTCGTCATCCATCTGGCTGCGCAGGGCGCGGTTGCCGCTCTCCAGGTCGTCCAGATTCAGGTGGCTCAGCTTGCCGTAGCCCTCGTCGCTGCGGACCCGGAAGTACACGTCCCCGTTGCGGGCCACATAGGCGTGGCCGCTGGCGATCAGGTCGGCCACGATGTCCAGAATCTGCTGGACGTGCTCGGTGGCACGGGGCTGGACGGTGGGAGGCAGGCAGTTCAGGCCGGCGGCATCCTTCTTGTACTCGGCCTCAAAGCGCTGGGCCACCTCCTGCATGGAGGTGCCTTCCTCTTTGGCGCGGGTAATCAGCTTGTCGTCGATGTCGGTGATGTTGGACACGTACAGCACCTTGTTGCCCCGGTACTCCAGGTAGCGGCGCAGGGTGTCAAAGACGATCAGGGGCCGGGCGTTGCCGATGTGGATGTAATTGTAAACGGTGGGGCCGCAGACATAAATGCGGTAGACTCCAGGCTCCTGGGGGATAAACTCTTCCTTTTGCCTGGTGAGGGTATTAAAAATCTGCATGGCAGCTCTCTCCTTTTTTCGTTGCACAAAATGTGTTGCCTTCATTATACCGCCGCGCGGCCTTTGTTGCAACCCTGCCCCTTTACAATCGTCCCTTCTTGTGCGATAATTTGTAATATCCATGGCGCGCCGGTGCGCGGCGTGCTCTGTGTGAAAAGGGGAAAGTATTATGAGCAACATCATCCTGCCTGCGGGCTACAAGCCCGCCCTCAACCTCTACGACACCCAAATGGCCATCGGCACCGTCAAGCGGCTGTTTGCCGATACCCTGTGTGCCACCCTGAACCTCCGCCGTGTGTCGGCCCCTCTGTTTGTGGAGGCGTCCACCGGCCTCAACGACGACCTGAACGGCGTGGAGCGGAAGGTATCCTTTGACATGAAGGACACCGGCGTCACCGCCGAGGTGGTCCAGTCCCTGGCCAAGTGGAAGCGCAAAGCCCTGAAGGACTACGATTTCCATGTGGGCAAGGGCCTGTACTGCGACATGAACGCCATCCGCCGGGACGAGGAGCTGGACAACCTCCACTCGGTCTATGTGGACCAGTGGGACTGGGAGAAGGTGATCCGTGAGGAGGACCGGAACCTGGACTACCTGAAGAACGTGGTGCGGGCCATCGTGTCGGCGGTGTGCGCCACCGAGATGAACCTCCACGCCATGTTCCCCCAGCTGCAGGAGCTGCCCCTCCACAACCCCAACGTGACCTTCATCACCAGCCAGGAGCTGGAGGACCTGTACCCCGACCTGACCCCCAAAGAGCGGGAAAACGCCTTTGTCAAGGAACACGGCACCACCTTCCTGATGCAGATTGGCCGCAAGCTGCGCAGCGGCAAGCCCCACGACGGCCGGGCCCCCGACTACGACGACTGGGACCTGAACGGCGACCTGCTGTTCTGGAACGACCCGCTGGAGTGCAGCTATGAGCTGAGCAGCATGGGCATCCGTGTCAGCCCCGAGAGCCTGGACCGCCAGCTCACCGAGGCCGGCTGCGACGACCGCCGCACCCTGCCCTTCCACAAGGCCCTGCTGGCCGGCGAGCTGCCCTACACCATCGGCGGCGGCATCGGCCAGAGCCGGCTGTGCATGCTGCTGCTGGGCAGCGCCCACATCGGCGAAGTCCAGGCCACCGTCTGGGACGCCCACACCCGGGAAGCCTGCGCCAAGGCCGGCATCCCCCTGCTGTAATCCTGTCTGAGCCAAAAGGGCCTGCCCCGTCTTTGCGGGAGCAGGCCCTTTTTCCGTGTTATTCTTCTGCCATGTTGCTGAACAGGCCCGGGATGCCGCACAGGGCGGCTGCACCCACCACCGTGAACACGATGCGGGACCACAGCGAGGTGCTGCCGCCCAGCAGCCAGCCAACCAGGTCGAACTGAAACAGTCCGATCAGACCCCAGTTGATGCCGCCGACGATCATCAGACACAAACAGATTTTATAAAAGGTCTGCACAAAAAGCCCCCCTTCCTGCCGGTATCTTGCCCGGGGGAAGGGGGTTTTATGCACAGACGGGGCCGAAAGCCCGGCTCCGTTTAGTTTTTCAGGGACTGCATGGGGGCGGGCAGGCGGCCGCCGCGGTTGATGAACACCGAGGGGTCTTTCTGGTTGATGGGCATGATGGGGCCATAGCCCAGCAGCCCGCCAAAGTCCAGCACCTCGCCGGCCTTGCGGCCGATGGCGGGGATGACGCGGACGGCGGTGGTCTTGGAGTTGACCATGCCGATGGCGGCCTCGTCGGCGATCAGGCCGCTGATGACCGAGGCGGGGGTGTCGCCGGGGATGATGACCATATCAATGCCCACGCTGCAGACCGCGGTCATGGCTTCCAGCTTCTCGATGGTCAGGCAGCCGGTCTCGGCGGCATGGATCATGCCGGCGTCCTCGCTGACCGGGATGAAGGCGCCCGACAGGCCGCCCACGTGGTTGGAGGCCATGACGCCGCCTTTCTTGACGGCATCGTTCAGCAGGGCCAGGCAGGCGGTGGTGCCGCAGCAGCCGCAGGTCTCCAGGCCCATCTCCTCCAGAATGTTGGCCACGCTGTCGCCGATGGCGGGGGTGGGGGCCAGGGACAGGTCGATGATGCCGGCGGGGACGCCCAGCTCACGGGAGACCAGGTTGGCCACCAGCTGGCCCACACGGGTGATCTTGAAGGCGGTGCGCTTGACCAGGTTGGCCACCTCGTCGATGGGGGCGTCCTTGGGCAGGCGGGCCAGGGCGGCGCGGACGGCGCCGGGGCCCGAAACGCCCACGTGAATCTCACAGTCGGGCTCGCCTGCGCCGTGGAAGGCGCCGGCCATAAAGGGGTTGTCCTCGGGCGCGTTGCAGAAGACCACCAGCTTGGCGGCGCCGATGCACTGGCGGTCGGCGGTCAGCTCGGCGGTCTTGCGGACGGCCTGGCCCATCAGCTTGACGGCGTCCATGTTCAGGCCGGCTTTGGTGGCGCCGATGTTCACCGAGCTGCACACAATGTCGGTCTGGGCCAGGGCCCGGGGAATGGACTCAATCAGCCGCTTGTCGCCGGCCGAAAAGCCCTTGTGCACCAGAGCGGTGTAGCCGCCCACAAAGTTGACGCCCACGGCCTTGCCGGCGGCGTCCAGGGTCTTGGCAAAGTCCACCGGATCGGCGTCGGGGCAGGCCCCCAGCAGCATGGCGATGGGGGTGACGCTGATCCGCTTGTTGATGATGGGAATGCCGTACTCCTCCGAGATGGCATCCACCGTGGACACCAGCTTGGCGGCACGGGTGGTGATCTTGCGGTAGATCTTCTCACAGGCCCGGGCCGGGTCGGGGTCGATGCAGTCCAGCAGGCTGATGCCCATGGTCACGGTGCGGACGTCCAGGTTCTCCTGGGTGAACATCTCAATGGTTTCGAGGATATCCCCCGTGTTGAACATACTCATTTGATGTACTCCCCTCCCGTCAGATGGTGTGCATGGCGTCAAAGACTTCCTGCCGGGTCAGGGTGATCTGCATATCCATCTCACCGGCCAGGGCGTCGATGCGGCGGCGCAGCTCCTCATGGCTCACATTGCAACCGCCCAGATCCACCAGCATAATCATGGCGAACATACCCTGCAGAATGCTCTGGGTGATGTCCTCGATGTTGATGCCCAGCTCGCTGCACAGGCTGGATACACGGGCGACAACGCCTACGGTGTCTTTGCCGACGACAGTAATAAACGCTTTCATATTCCGTCCCTCTTCTCACTTGCAGGCAAATGGCGGGGCCGGGCGGCCCCTCAACGTATTTAGTATAGCAGATTTGACGAATTTTGAACACTCCTTTTAGAAAAAAAGGCGAACCGCCCCTTTCACTCCCCCAAACCACCCAAAAAGCAGGTGCAATCCGGCCGGGGGTGTGCTATACTTGTTTTATTCTGTTAAAGAGAAGGAGTGTAAGGATATGGAACAGCTTTTGAAATTACTGGAAAACAACGCCCGCCTCCCCCTGGAGGACATTGCGGCCATGCTGGACAAACCGGTGGACGAGGTTGCCGCCCTGATGGACGAAGCCGCCGCCAAGGGCTATATCAAGGGCTACAAGACCCTGGTGGACTGGGAAAAAGTCGGGGTTGACCTGGTGGAAGCCGTCATCGAGCTCCACGTCTCCCCCAAGAAGAGCCGCGGCTTCGATGAGATTGCCACCACCATCGCCTCCTTCGACGAGGTGGAGAGCGTGCTGCTGATGAGCGGCGGCTACGATTTGCAGCTGGTGATCCGGGGCAAGACCTTCCAGGAGGTGGCCCTGTTTGTGGCCAAGCGCCTGTCCCCCCTGGACGACGTGCTGTCCACCGCCACCCATTTTGTCCTCCGCATCTACAAGCGGGAGGGCAAGCTCTACCAGCTGGAAGAGATCGACGAAAGAGAGTGCGTACTGTGATGGACTACGATAAGCTGATTGCGCCTGCTGCGGCGGCCATGCGTCCGTCCGGCATCCGCAAATTTTTCGACCTGGCCGCCGAGATGCCCGAGTGCATCAGCCTGGGCGTCGGCGAGCCCGACTTCAAGACCCCCTGGGCCATCCGGGAGGCCGGCATCGAATCCCTGGAGATGGGCCACACCAAGTACACCTCCAACGCCGGCCTGAAGGAGCTGCGGATCGAAATTTCCCGCTATCTGGAGCGGCGGATGGACCTGCGCTATGACCCCATGCGGGAAATCCTGGTGACGGTGGGCGGCAGCGAGGCCATCGACATGTGCATCCGGGCCCTCATCTCCCCGGGGGACGAGGTCATCATCCCCGAGCCCTGCTTTGTCTGCTATGACCCCATCACCACCCTGTCGGGGGGCGTGCCGGTGCATCTGCCCTGCCGCCGGGAGGACCAGTTCCGCCTGAACGCCGAGGCCCTGCGCCAGGCCATCACCCCCAAAACCAAGCTGCTGATCATGCCCTTCCCCAACAACCCCACCGGCGCAGTCATGAGCCGGGAGGACCTGGAAGCGGTGGCTGAGGTGCTGCAGGGCACCGACATCATCGTCCTGTCGGATGAGATTTACGCCGAGCTGACCTACGGCCCCCGCCACGTGTCCATCGCCTCCCTGCCGGGGATGCGGGAGCGGACCATCGTGGTCAACGGCTTCTCCAAGAGCTACGCCATGACCGGCTGGCGCCTGGGCTACGCCTGCGGCCCCGAGCCCATCATCAAGGTCATGACCAAGATTCATCAGAGCGCCATCATGAGCGCCCCCACCACCAGCCAGTACGCCGCCATCGTGGCCCTGCGGGAGTGCGACAACGAGATCGAGCGGATGCGCGAGGAGTACAACATGCGCCGCCGCCTGGTGGTCAAGGGCTTCAACGATCTGGGCCTGACCTGCTTTGAGCCCCAGGGCGCGTTCTACACCTTCCCCTGCATCCAGTCCACCGGCATGACCAGCCAGGAATTCTGCACCACCCTGCTGCAGGAAAAACATGTGGCTCTGGTGCCGGGCGACGCCTTTGGCGCGTCGGGCGAGGGCTTCTGCCGGGTGTCCTATGCCTATTCGGTGGACCATCTGCGGGAGGCTCTGCGCCGCATCGCCGCCTTTTTACAGGAACGGGCCAAGTAAGGAGGAACACCCATGGCAGCACCCCTTCAGAGCGTCAGCGTCCTGGCTCCGGCCAAGCTGAATCTCTCCCTGGACGTGGTGGGCATCCTGTCGGGCGGCTACCACGCCCTGGATATGGTCATGCAGGCGGTCAACCTGTACGAGCAGGTGACCCTCCGGCGCAGCGAGGACCTGGTCCTGCGGCTCCCCGGCACCCGGATTCCCACCGGGCCCAAAAACACCGCCTACAAGGCCGCTCTGGCCTTTTTCCACTACACCGGCCTGCTGGCCGGGGCTGACATCACCATCCGCAAGACCGTCCCGGTGCGGGCCGGCATGGCGGGCGGCTCCGCCGATGCCGCCGCCGTTCTGGTGGGCCTCAATGCCCTCTATGGCGCCCATCTGTCCATGACCGAACTGTGCGCCCTGGGGGCCTCGGTGGGGGCGGACGTTCCCTTTGCCCTGATGGGCGGCACCTGCCGGGTTCAGGGTCTGGGGGACCTCATCAAGGCCCTGCCCCCCTGCCCCGACTGCTGGTTTACGGTGGTGATGCCGGGCTACGGCATCTCGACCCCGGCTGCCTTCGCGGCCTACGACGAGATCGGTTCCCCCACCCATCCCGACTGTGCCGCCCAGGAGGAGGCCATCCGGGCCGGGGATCTGGGCGGGATCTGTGACGCCGCCGGCAACGCTTTGGAAGTCTGCGCCGGCGGAGCGGACACCGCCTCCCTCAAGGAGGCCCTCACCGCCCACGGTGCCCGGGCTGCCCTGATGACTGGCAGCGGCGCGGCGGTCTTTGGCATCTTTGACGCCGAGGAAACCGCCTGTCAGGCCGCCGCGGCTCTGGAGGCTCCCGGCCGCCAGGTCTATGTCCTTCGCCCCGACCGGGGCGGGGCACGGGTGGTCAAGGTCACCCGCTGAACACAATACACATCCGGGCGGCACAGGAAAAAATTTCCTGTGCCGCCTTTCTGCTGGCATAAAGCAGGGGCGGCGGGCCCATACTTCCGGCAAATCCACCGGAAAGGGGCCTGCCGCCTTATGTATTCCTCCCAAAACGTACTTACCCGCACCCAGATGCTGACCCTATGCCTGGCCCTGTTGGGCGGGCTGTTTCTGGCCTGGGCCGCCGGCTGGTGGGACACCCAGCAGCAGACCGGCGAGGCCCTCCGGGCCGACACCATCCGGCTCCACGTCCGGGCGGACAGCGATTCGGTTCTGGACCAGACCTGCAAGCTGGCGGTCCGGGACACCCTGCTGGAGCTGACCCAACATCTCTACCAGGACGCCTCCACCGCCGCCGAGGCCCGCACCCTGGCGGGCCGGCATCTGGTGGACATCCAGTGGACCGCCCAGCAGACCCTGGCCCGGCTGGGCGCCGCCCGGGCCGTCCGGGTGAGCCTGGTGAACATGTACTTTGACACCACCCATTACGGCAGCTTCTCCCTGCCCGCCGGCCGCTACGATGCGGTGCGGGTGGACATCGGCGTGCCGGACAGCTACGGCCGGAACTGGTGGTGCGTCCTCTACCCCGGCCTGTGCACCACCGCCTGCGGCAGTTACGACGACCCCGCCGAAAACGACCTGATCTGCGGAGACTACATCCTCCGGCTGCGGGTGGTGGAGCTGTGGCAGCAGCTCACCGCCGACCGCCGGGACAAAACGCTGGTCACTTTGATGTAGCACATCTCCATCCCGCCGCATACACTGGGACAGGAGGTGGAATCACACAATGGCTAAACCCGCATATTATTCTCTGTCTCAGACCGGCTCCAACGGCCCCGATGTTGCTCTGATCCAGATCTGGCTCAACGGGGTGCGGGGCAACTGCACCCAGTATCCTGTCCTGACGGTGGACGGAGCCTTCGGCTCCTCGACCGCCAACGCCGTCAAACAGTTTCAGGTCATGAACAACCTGACCGCCGACGGCAAGGTGGGCCAGCAGACCTGGAACGCCCTGTACGACAAATACGCCGCCATCCACGGCGGCCAGGAGCAGTATCCCGGCATCAACATGAAGAGCGGCCAGAAGGGCGCCACCGTCAAGAGCGCTCAGCAGCGGCTGAACGCCAAGGGCGCCAGCCTCACCGCCGACGGCAAATTTGGCAGCAAGACCTATTCCGCAGTGGTCAGCTTCCAGAAAGCCAGCAGCCTGACCGCCGACGGCGTCATCGGACGCACCACCTGGACCAAACTGTACAACTAAGCCGGTCCCGGCCCGCAGACCTCTCACGGCCTGCGGGCCCTTTTTGTTGGAGCACATAATCCCCCGCCGGGCCGGGCACACTGGCAGCGGAGGTGTAGCTTTATGGTTTATTTTGCAAAACAATCCCATCAGGACGGGGACGCCCCCGCTGTGACGCCCCCGGCCCAGCCCCGGGAACCCGGCATCCCGGTGCCGCCGCCCGCCACCCAGACGCCCCATCCCTCCCCTTCCTGCGCGCCCCAGGGCCGGGTCCCCACCACCGACGGAACCCCCGCCCCCTGCCGCCAGAAAAACGCCGCCGGCTTTCTGGCGGGGGACACCCCCGGCGTGATGGCCACCTATGGCTCCGGCGGGCGGGAGCCTGACTCCCCCATCCCCACCCTGGAGAACGAGGACACCGTCCGGGACCTGGTCCGCTGGCGGCAGGAAGCCCCCTACGGCTGACCTACCTGAAAAATTTTTGCGTAACCCGTTGCAATCCGGGCCCGCTTCCTTTATTATGGTTAGTACGAACACCATTTGAAAGAAAGCAGGTAATGGCAAAATGGCAGAAATCAAGTACGACATCATCCAGAAGATCGCAGTCCTGTCCCAGCGGCCCCGGGGCTGGGAGCGCCAGCTCAACCTCATCAGCTGGAACGACGGCGAGCCCAAATACGACATCCGGGACTGGTCCCCGGACGGCACCCGGATGGGCAAGGGCATTTCCCTCAGCGCCGAGGAAATGGGCATCCTGAAGGGCATCCTGGAGGATATGGAGGAGATCACCGTCCCCGACGAGCCCGAGCTGCCGGAGGAATAACATGACCCAGCGGGAAGAATTCCTGTCCCTCTTCCGCCAGCACGTGACCCGGCCGGGGGCCGAGCGCCTGCTGGACTGGATGGACAACAACACCGACTTTTTCACCTGCCCGGCCTCCACCCGGTTCCACGGCGCCTGTGAAGGGGGCCTGTGCATGCACAGCCTCAACGTCTACCACGCCCTTCACGACAGCTTTTTCCAGGAGGGCGAGAGCGAGGAGAGCTTTGCCATCTGCGCCCTGCTCCACGACCTGTGCAAGGCCAACTACTACAAAGTCTCCTCCCGCAACGTCAAGAACGACGCCACCGGCCAGTGGGAAAAGGTCCCCTACTACTCGGTGGAGGACCAGTTCCCCTACGGCCACGGCGAAAAGAGCGTCTTTCTCATCGAGCGGTTCATGCGGCTCAAGACCGAGGAGGCGGTGGCCATCCGCTGGCACATGGGTGGCTTTGACGACTCGGCCCGGGGCGGCAGCTTTGCCATCTCGGAGGCCTACGACCGCTACCCCCTGGCCATCAAGCTCCACATTGCCGACCTGACGGCCACCTATCTGATGGAGCACCGCACCAGCAGCGTCCGGTGACGCTTTGGCCGGGGCGGCGGACGGTTCGCCCGCAACTCTCCTAACACAGCACAAAACCCCATTTCTTCCCCTGTTTCGGGGCGGAAATGGGGTTTTTCCGGTTTTGGGGCCGGGTATCGGCGCAAAAGAAAAGCCCCGCCGGGGTTGAACCGGTCCAAATTGTGTGGACAGTACAAAAAAGCCCCAAGTGTAGGAGATTAGGATTCAGCAGGAGTGGCGGAGCGTTAGCGGAGCCACTCCTGCTTTCGTTTGG